>JAHEYX010000033.1 GCA_023251415.1 Chitinophagales bacterium | reverse complement strand
TGTTGTCCGCATTGCCAAGCTTTAACACCTGTTGAGCTTGAAACACCTTTGTATCTCACTTGCTCGCATTGCGAATTGTTAATGCTCGTTAATCATGCCTTACCTCCTAATGTAATTCCACAAGCTAAAAGGAAATGGAAACCGAGTCCCATAATCACTTTTTCCAGCACCGGTTCTATCGATAACCAACCGTTTAAAGTAATTGGAATGATACGTCGTATTTACAACAATACACTAAATATAGAATGGTTGTTGAAATGTACCAATGGTACACTGAAATGGTTAATTACTTCGGGTGCTTCTTATTTTACAGTTGATACGCAACTCTTAGACATGAATTACGATTTGATTCGTAACGTAAAAGTGGGTCAGGAATTTGAATGGCGTAACAGCACCTTTCAATTAGTGGATATCGCTAAACAAAATCAAGTATACGTTGAAGGACAAGTACCTGAAGATGCCCTTTTTTCTAAAGGATTAGTAAAGTTGGAAATTGTGGATATTACGAGTTACGCGAGTTTCACGGTTTTAGTCAATCATACAAAGGAGGTGGAAGTATATCGGGTTAATAAAGTAGCACTTCAAGATTTAAAATTATCAAGTTTAACAGCCTTTAGCACTTGGGTATAAATAAATGACCAATCCAATCGACATACAACCACAATCAAACTTGTGTAGTAAATGCAACACACCTTTGCCAATTCATGTTCGGCATGAAGTGTATTCCTTGGTGTGCGGCGAATGTGGGTCTATCTATTATTGCTTTAATGATCAACTCGATTTGCAAATACCAAACTTCAAGCAACTGCCAATTAGTTGGCGAATGAATATTGGTATAAGCGGTAACTTAAAAGGGGTCAATTATCAAGTAATAGCGATGCTTCAAAAAGCAGAAGCCGGAACCGAATACACATGGGAAGAATATACCTTATGGAATCCCATTCACGGAATAGCCTATTTAAGTGTATATAACGGGCATTGGATGTTGCTAAATGAATTGAATGAAATACCGCTCATTGAGGAAAGGAATTGTACCTATCAAAATGAAAATTATGAACTGTTTGCCAATTACGAAACCGTAATTATTCAGGCTTTTGGCGAGTTCTTTTATCCGATTGATAAAGTTCCTAATACAACGGAACAAGATTTTATTAATCGAAGCGGCTTAATTACCAAAGAATATTCAAAAGAAAACGTCAGCTATTTTAAAGGAGAATATATAGTGCCCGCAGTAATAAAGAAGGCTTTTGACCTGGACAGTATTCCCGAAAAAGTCGGAGTTGGTATGATAGAGCCTTTTATGCCTTCGATCGATTTCGGAACGCTTAAAAATATTGTTATTGGTATCGTATTAATTTGGGGCGCACTTCAAATTTATTATGCCAGCATAGCGTCAGATGAAATAATATTTAACAGATCTTACACGGTCACAGATTCAACCACCGATAAAGATATTATTACACCGGCGTTTAAACTTCAAAATGGCACTAAGAATATTGAACTCAAGGTTAATGTAGAAATCGATAACGATTGGTTTTATACCGGCGCTACATTAGTGAATGAAAAAACCGGCGACTTGTATGATTTAGAAATGGAAGCCGAATATTATTATGGCTACGAAGAAGGAGAACGCTGGAGTGAAGGCAATCAATATGTAGCCAAAATCATGTCTGCTATTCCGGAAGGAAATTATTATTTAATACTGCACCCTATAAAATCTAGCAAAGTCAATTCTACCTTTTTTACAGTAACGGTATGCCGAGATGTATATGTGTTTTCGAATGGTATAATTATTTTAATCGTGTTGCTGTTATTTCCAATCTACTATTTTATACGGTCGTATTATTTTGAAATGATGCGATGGAAAAACAGCGACTATTCAAATTATGACGAATGAAATCAAAAGCTAAATTATATCAACTCCGTTTTTATCTGGCCTTCATACTGGTAGTTGGAGGCTTTTACATAGACACCATGCAAACCGGATGGCGTATCTTAAGCTTTAAAGAAACCAATCATACCAAAGAACGAACAGGTCATCAAACCAGAATATTTTATCACAAATAAACCCAACAACTATGGACGCACTACATTTGCAATACCTGCCCTCTGCCGCTATTTATGCGCTTCTTGGAATTGTTATTTTGATTGTAGCTTTTTGGATAATCGAAAAAATAACGCCCGAAAATTTGTGGAAACAAATCATTGAAAAGCAAAATGTGGCACTTGCCTTATTGGCCTCCGCTTTTATGATTTCTGTTGCATTAATCATTTCCTCAGCCATACACGGCTAACACATGAACAACTCTAAAAAAAAGACCTTATTACTGCTGCTGTCTGTCTTTGTTATTGCAACCTGCGGACTGATTTATGAGCTAATTGCCGGCACATTAGCCAGTTATTTGTTAGGCGATTCCATCACTCAATTTTCTACTATAATCGGGGTGTATCTCTTTGCAATGGGTATAGGGTCGTACTTGTCGAAATTCTTTAAAGACCGCTTACTAACCTGGTTTATACAAATTGAAATACTTGTTGGCTTGGTCGGAGGAATTAGTGCAACCATACTTTTTTTTGCATTCGAACAAGCCAGCGGATTTCATATTTTATTATATGGACTTATTAGTTTAACCGGAATTTTAGTTGGTCTTGAAATTCCTTTATTAATGCGTATTTTAAAAAGCGAATTGGAGTTTAGTGAGTTGGTGTCACAAGTATTTACATTTGATTATGTAGGCGCACTCTTAGCTTCGGTGCTCTTCCCTTTATTTCTTGTTCCGTATTTGGGCTTACTAAAAACCGCTTTCTTTTTCGGAATGCTCAACATACTTGTTGCCATTCTGCTCTGTTTTATTTTTGAAAAGGGGATTCGCTATTTGCGTTTTTTACGCGCACAAGCCATTGTTTTGTTATTGGTTTTATTGGTGGGTTTTGTTTATGCCGAAAGGATTCAAAATTTTACAGAAACGCTCAACTACAATGAATCAATCATCTTTAGTAAATCTTCACCCTATCAACGAATTGTACTCACCAATGTTAAAGGCACCACCAAACTTTACCTCAACAATAATTTGCAGTTCAGTGCTGCTGATGAATACCGATACCATGAAGCCTTGGTTCATCCGGGATTATCACATTTATACGGACCTGCTACGATATTAATTCTTGGTGGAGGTGATGGATTAGCTTTACGTGAAGTGTTAAAATATCCTAGTGTTCAAAAAGTTACTTTAGTTGATTTGGATGCGACGGTAACCGACTTGTTTAAAAATTCAGCCTCCTTAAAAAAATTAAATGAAGGCGCTTTATCCGATAAACGCTTAACACTTATAAATACCGATGCCTTTACTTGGTTAAAAAAACAACAAACGCAATTTGATTTTATTATTATCGATTTTCCCGATCCGTCAAATTTTTCTATTGGTAAATTATACTCCACTTCATTTTACGAAGAAATTAAAAAAGTGCTGAAACCAAACGGTGCATTTGTTGTGCAAAGCACTTCTCCGTTTATGGCACGTAAATCATTTTGGTGTGTTAATGCAACTATGAAAGCGGTGGGGTTTCAAACGCAAGCTTATCATGTTTACGTACCTTCTTTTGGCGAATGGGGTTACGTGCTTGGGTTCAATCACTTTGGTTCAAATACCGTTTATTTACCTCAACAATTAAGGTTTTATAATCCGCAGCAATGGGAAGAAATGAAACATTTCCCAATAGATATGGCAGAGGTGCCTACAGCAATCAACAAACTCAACAATCAAGTTTTAATACATTATTTTGAGGAAGAATGGGGTAAAGTTCAATAATTATGAAGCGTAGAACTTTTATAAAATGGTCGGGCACTTTATTTGCATTACCTGCTTTACAAGCTTGTGACTTACTTTCCGGCAATGCCAACTTTCCAATAACGTTTACCGGCCCCAATGCAAGCACTGCGCATAAAATTAGAACACAAGAATTTCCGGACCCACAAATTACAAAAGAGCTAGATACCATAATAGTTGGAGGCGGTATTTCCGGACTGAGTGCCGCTCGTTGGTTAAAAAATGCAGGGCATACCAACTTCAACGTTTTCGAATTGGAATCAGCAGTTGGAGGCAATGCACGAGGCGGTAAGAATAAAATCAGCGAATATCCATTTGCAGCGCACTATGTACCAATTCCCAATAATACCTTTACCGAGCTGCTTCATTTTTTCGAACAACATCAAATCATAACCGGTTATAATGAACAACAATTGCCGGTTTACAATCCCTATTATATCTGTTCCGAACCTCAAGAACGCCTGTTTTTTAGAGGCATTTGGCACGATGGACTTCCACCTAAAAATGGGCTGAACACCAATGAATGGCATGAGCTACAACGTTTCTTAAATCAAATGGAGCAGTTTAAATTGGCACACGGAGTTGATGGCAAACCGGCATTTACGATACCTTTGGAATGGAGTTCAACGGACCCTGCATATACACGGTTCGACCAAATGACGATGCAAGAATGGTTGGAAAAAGAATCCTACACGCAGCCGTTTACCCACTGGTTTATTGATTATTGTTGCAAAGATGATTTTGGAACTCCGGCCTCCAAAACCTCCGCCTGGGCCGGATTACACTATTTTGCATCCAGAAATGGTAAGGCAGCCAATTGCAGCACCTTCGATATTTTGGCTTGGCCCGAAGGCAATCATTTCTTAACTAAATGTTTAATGGCGGATGTTGCTGCACATATTCAAACACAACACTTGACTTATAAAATTGAAAAAGAGCAAGCACATTGGAAAGTGTTTGTGTGGAATGAAGCAACACAACAAACGATACTTTACTTAGCCAAAACTGTTATAATGGCTTGCCCGCAAATGGTTAATAAACACTTGTTGAAAGCATTGATGCCTATCGATTATAACTATTTTCAATACTACCCGTGGTTAGTTGCTAATATCACCATAAATAAAAAAAGTGAACTCAACGGTTCGCAGGATTTAGCTTGGGATAATGTGAGTTATAATTCCCCATCATTGGGCTATGTAAACGCTACGCATTTATCATTAGCAAGCAATCAACAGGAAACGGTAATTACTTATTATTATAACTTTTCAATTAATTCAGCTAAAGAAGAACGTTTAACAATTGCATCAAAAACACCGGAACAATGGAAGCAATTTATTTTGGATGATTTGAAACTAATTCATCCAACAATTGCAAATAACATCAGTGCAATTGAAGTTAATGTTTTAGGGCACGGGATGATTAGCCCAACCCCCGGATTTCTTTCTCATCCGGCAAGAGCCCAATTGACAAAAGGCTTACCCGGTTTATATTTTGCACATTCCGATTGCAGCGGCATATCAATTTTTGAACAAGCATTCTATCGTGGAATAGAAGCGGCTAAACAAGTTTTACATTATGGAAGCTAAAAAATCAAACAACTTGCCTTGGGTGTACAGCCCTTGGTTTGACCTGTTGTTCATATTGCTTCCACCGTTTATTTGCTTGGTTTTTATTTTACTTTTTGCCCCCTATTTTTTATCAAACCCAACAGAAAATCCATGGATATGGTTGCTGATAGTTGTTGGAGTTGATGTAGGCCACGTATACTCAACCATCTACCGCACCTACTTAGAAACGGATATGGTAAAGAAAAACAAACTCTTATTTTATTACAGCCCGATTGCACTTTATATAATCTGAGTGCTATTGCACAGCACTCAACCGGTATTGTTTTGGCGAACCATGACCTATTTGGCTGTTTTTCATTTTATTCGACAGCAATATGGATTTATGCGGTTATACTCCAGAAACGAAATAGCCAACAAATGGAGTAAGCGGATTGACCAAATTACGATTTACAGCACAACCCTCTACCCGCTTTTATATTGGCACCTAAGCGGACCACAACCGTTTAATTGGTTTATCGACAATGATTTTATTTATTTTAATCATCCGCAATTCATACCATTTTTTACCAGCTTATATCTGTTGGTGTTAAGTGTTTACTTGTGCAAAGAAACAATCCGAAGTAAACAAATCGGTCAACTCAATATTCCGAAACAACTGTTAGTGCTTGGAACAGCAGTTTCTTGGTATTTTGGAATCGTAGTATTTAAAGGCGACCTCACTTTTACATTGTTAAACGTTATCAGCCACGGCATTCCTTACTATGCGCTTGTTTGGGCATATGGCAACAAGCAACAACTTAAAACACCAACAACAATTAATAAATTGTCGCGTTTCTTTAAACCCAAAAACATCTTGCTCTTTTTCGGCTTACTGTTTTTATTGGCTTATGTAGAAGAATATTTGTGGGATGGCTTGGTTTGGAAAGAGCACGCTGTAGTTTTTCCATTAAGTAAAGTATTACCAAATCTTACCGACCACTCCGATTTATTAAGTTTACTTGTGCCTCTTTTAGCTTTACCGCAAATCATGCATTACTTTATTGATGGGTTCATCTGGAAAATAAACAAAGATCGCTTCGGCTGGGTCAGCGTACTCTTTACTAAAAAGTCATAAAACCTTTAGTATTCAAAATTGAACAGCTACAATCGTTTAGCTGTAGAAGGATTACTTCCACCATAAACGACGCTAAGCACTATGCAGTAATGATACCATCTAGCAATCGACCTTCTGGCGCATTGTTAGGTATTACTGGACCACTTCATTTTATTAGCGCAAGCAGTTGTTCTAAAAATAAATTATGGAAAACTTGTAATATATACATCTGAATACTGGTTCAATTAGATGAACTATTCTTTCCTAAACTAACTTAATAATCTGTATTGTATGAATCAACTCCGTAAAACCACCCTGTTGATGGCTATTGCTTGTATTGCTATAATAGCCTGTAATCAACGTAAAGCCGAAAAAGTGAATGCCATCGCAGTAAGCCAAGAAAGCCCGCAATTGGAACCAGCCGACAAATCGAAAGAGGAAAGTAAAAGCGAAGCGTTTAGCTCTTCTTCAGCAGCGGTTGAAGATCCAAATGATACTAAGCATCACTTTATTAGAACCGCAGAACTGAAATTCAAAGTTAAAAAAGTGATTGCTGCTACAACCTATATTGAGAATACCGTTAAGAAAATGAATGGGTTTGTAACGTATACCAACCTCAAAAGCACAATAAATGATGAAGAAATTGTCCCCTTTACAGCCGACTCCAATTTAATAACCACCACGTATACAGTTTCAAACGATTTGATTATACGTGTACCCAATACCAATTTAGATTCTACATTAAAGCAACTTGCTAAAATTATCGACTACCTCGACTATCGCACCATTAAAGCAAATGACGTTTCTTTCCTATTACTGGCAAACCGCTACAGTTATCAACGGGCAATTAAATACAACAACATAATTGGTAATGCTTCAACAAATCAAAAGGTAACAATAAACGAAGCGGCAAACGCTGCAAAAGTTATGGCTGATTTTGATGAACTCGCCGGTAATGTTAGCATCAACAACAACGAACTCAACGATGAAATTAAATATAGCACTATTTCGCTTGCTATCTATCAAAACGTCGATTATAAGCAAGAGCGGATTGTAAATAAAGAAAATTTGAAGCGTGCTTCACATACTTTTGGGCAAGAATTGGGAAGTGCTTTAGTGGATGGATGGGAAATTTTAAAAGTATTGTTACTGTTTATAGCTCGGATCTGGATACTCATTATTATTATTCCGGCAGCTTATTTTGGCTATAGAAAATTCAAATCTAAAATTTGACACCAGTCTCATGCAACTTTTTAGATAAGTTTGAAATCATATTATAAATCGGATGCGTATGATTAAAACTACTTTACTCTTCGGTCTACTCATTAGCCCTTTTATGCTTTTGGCGCAACCCTTTTCTAAAAAGTACATCATGGCTTTTCATACCTGCAATGCTGCGTGTACCGGATTTATGAATCATCAAGTACACTTAGCGGAATCCAATGATGGAAGCACTTGGAGCCTTGTTCCGAATTTTGTGCCGTATACCGGAAGTGTTCCGGATGTTATAACACGGGGCTCCAAATTATATATTTATACACCCGGTCAAGTAAAGCGCTATAATCAAACCACCAATACTTGGGATCAAAATACCCAATCGGTTGCTATTACAGATAGCGCCGGCAATCCTGTTCAATATGTTGATCCTTCTGCAGTTGTTGATAGCGCCGGACATTTGGTCTTATTTTTCTTAAACTCAACCGGCACACCTATGGGTCAAGATCCGGCTTCTTGTCAAACGTATCCCTGCATAAAGTATTTTGATTCTGCAAGCGAAGTGCCCGGATCAGACGGAACACAGTTTACTAAAAATGCCGGACACCGCATGGTAATTACCTTAAACTCCGGAACGGCATCCGATCCGGATATATTTCAAGATCCCTCCGGGTATAAGTTGTATATCTCTAAAGGTAACAGTGTTTATGCTTGTTCTGCGGCTTCATTACATGGCAGTTACTCAAGTATTCCGGCTTTAACAAACGGAATACTCACCAATCAAGGGGGAATTCCCTGTGGCTGGTTTGATGAAAGCACCAACCAATATTGGACGTATGTGCATACCAACCAAAATGGCAATATCGTTATTCGACAAGCAATTCATACCAACCTAAACAATGTATTGTCAAATTTTAATACCGTACTTGCTGGTCCCCAAATCGGTGAGCCGGCATCAACTACTACCGAAAGCCCAAGTATTTGCCTAAATACCTTAACTATTACAGGGCTTAACGAACCCGAAAAAAGTAGTTTACAACTAAGCCCGAATCCATGCTCCAGTCTGTTAACCATTAAAGCCAATGAAGTGTTAATTCCACTCCTTACCTGTTTTAATGCTACCGGCGCACAACTGCAATTACCTCTTCAAAAAGTAGATTGGAACACCTATCAAGTAGAGTTGGCTTTTTTACCGGAAGGCATGTATTGGTTGCAAGTGAGCAGTACTAAAAAAACGACAACTGCTAAAGTATGTATTCAAAAATAAGTAAACCGGAGGCATAAAAAATTTTAGCATTGCTTTTTATTGGTTAACTTGCTTCACCGCAATGGATTATAGTAACCACTAAAAAGAAACCATGAAAAAACTTTTTTTACTTCTACTGCTTTCAATTATCGGTAAGTCCTTAGTAAAGGCACAAACGCCTTATACCACCGAACAATTCACTATTGATAGTTTTTTAAATGTAAGCTATGGCATTGCAACAGACTACGCCGGTAATCCCGATACTTTAAAAATGGATATTTACCGACCACATGGCGATGCCAATTGTCAACGTCCAATAGCAGTTTTGGTTCATGGAGGAGCTTGGGTGGCCGGTTCAAAAGAAGATTACGATTTGATTTACTTGTCAAAAGCATTGGCAAAACGTGGCTGGGTGGTTGCTACGATCAATTACCGACTCGGCACGCATAAAGCAGCTAACTATAGCATGTATGCGCTGTGTAATACATCATTAGCAGCACCGTGTGCATACATCTGCGACAGTGCCGAAATTATTCGAGCAAATTACCGTGGTATGCAAGACACCAAAGGCGCCATTCGTTTTATGAAAAACAGAAGCGCCCTGGATTCATCTGATGTAAATAATGTTTTTGTGGTGGGTCAAAGCGCCGGTGCCTTTATTGCTTTAGCAACTACATTTACCGATTTACCTAGCGAAAAACCGGCTTCCTGTTTTGCTATCGCGAATGCTCCAACACCCGACCCCGATTTAATAACCTATGCCTGCATCCCTTCCTCCAATGATTTAAGTCGACCTGATTTAGGAAGCATCGATGGTGATTTGAACCTTGGTAGTTATGATGCTTCGGTTAAAGGAGTGGGCAGTTTTTATGGAGCCATGTTCGATCTTAATACGATTCCTAATTCAAGCAATAATCCATGTGTGTATTTATTTCACCAAGGATCTGATGTAGTGGTAAACTACCAATACGGGCAAGTATTAGGAAGAGTCAGTTGGGAGTGTTTTGCACAAACCAATTTATGCCAATCGTTTTATTTTTATCCGTTTGCACATGGAGGCGCAGCAATTCAATCACATTTTACTACAATGAGCAACCCACCTGTTTTTCAAGCCGATATCGTAGCGAATTACAACTACATGAACAATTGTTTATCAAATGGACATGCTATTGATAATATCGCTTTGCGAACCCAAAATATGGTCGATTTGTTTGCCGCGCGTATTGCATTAAATGGAAATACGCCGCAATCCAATTGCACGGTAGGAATCAATCAAAACCAAGCACCCGAAAGCAGCTTTACACTTTACCCGAACATCATCAATGCGACCACTCCGCTTCAAATTAATTCCAATCAACCCGAAGCAAATTACTTTATTTATGATGCCTTAGGACGATTACAACAATTTGGTAAAATACATGCGGCACAAACAAAAGTAGACCTACAAGCTTTACCGCAAGGCATGTATGTTATACGTCTCAGCAACGGCAATCAAGCGCAACGTTTTTTCAAACAGTAAAGGGGTTTGAAGGTGTGACCTGTGCAAAAGGTTTGGTATTGTGATTCTTACAAGCAATAGGTATAGCTTTAGCTAATGGCGATCACTCTTCCTTTGACAGGTTCAAACGGTAAATGCCGGATGATGCTTTTTTTCAATTCTTGAAGGAGTTGCCTCCGAGGGTAATGCGGCATATATACCAAACTTATTTCGCGCTGCGGTGTTGGAGGAATGAAAGAGCGTATATTTTTCAGTTGAGCCCCGGTTAAGTGTTGCAAAGCCAATTCCGGCAAAATAGTTAATCCCCCGTTTTTGTCAACCATATTAATTAGTGTTTCTAAACTACCGGCATCATAGGTAACTTGTGATGCATGCGTTGTTAACGATTTTAAACTGCAGAAATTGAGCACTTGATTGCGCATACAATGCCCTTCTTCCAATAACCATACTTGATGCGCATGCAATTGCTTTGGAGCAACAAATTTATTGGCCGGAAATTTTTCCTGTTTAGCAGCATAAACAAAAAAGCGTTCGGTAAACAAGCGTTCATGCGCAAGATCATTTGGAGGCAATGGCGTAGCCAATAAACCGATGGCTAACTTTTGGGCATGAAGTTGTTGAATGATTTCAGCCGTTACCAATTCTTGAATATGAATTTTTAACAACGGAAATGTTTTACTGAATTGTGCAATAAACAAAGGCAATAAATAAGGCGCCAAGGTTGGTATAATGCCTATTCGTACTTCACCGCTGAACTCACCCTTTAACTCTTTAACCATAGCAAACAGATTGGTCGTTTCTCCTAATATACGTCGAGCCTGAATCAATACTTCTTTTCCGGCCGGAGTAGGCACAACCGGATGTTGCTGGCGATCAAAGAGGGTCAGCTCCAACTCCTCTTCCAGTTTTTTTATCATCATGCTTAAAGTGGCTTGCGTAACAAAGCTCTTTTCGGCAGCCGTTACAAAATGCCGATAATCATCAACGGCAATAATATAGGCGAGTTGTTGTAAATTCATGTTATAGATATTGTCTATGCAAATATAGAAAATATCAGTTTGATTGATAAATCAAATCGCTTCATTTTTGCCTCATCAAAATACACTACTATGCCACGCACTAAAAAAGGAGCAAGTAAAACTACTCGATCGTTCCGCCCCCAAAACAATAAAACGGCTTACAGCTTTTTGGCGCTTGAATTATTATCCCTAAAAGACGCTATACAATTAAGTAAAAAAGGGGAGGAAGAACGCTCTTTTAAAGGCGTAATATAGTTCGTAATTAATCTATTTAAACTATGAAAATGCACATTGGAATTGCTGAACAAGACTTATCGCAAGTTAGTTCTTTTTTAAATCAAGTATTAGCCGACGAAACCATTTTATTTACCAAAACACGTAAAGCGCATTGGAATGTTAGTGGCCCAAATTTTATGGAATTGCACAAGTTTTTCCAATCGCAATACGAAGCCTTAGATGCTACTATTGATGAAGTTGCAGAACGAATACGCTCGCTGGGCCAATTAGCCCCGGGCTCCTTAAACGAATTTTTACATTACAGTACACTAAAGGAAACCAAGACTACCGCAGCAACGGCTCAAGAATTAATTCATGCCTTGCTCGAAGACCACGAAAGTTTAATTCGCGAATTGCGTGTTGGTATAGTTGCTGTTAACGACACCTATCATGATGTCGGAACCGGCGATTTCTTAACCGGAATTTTGGAGCAACACGAAAAAATGGCTTGGATGTTACGGGCTTACTTGCAGTAAAAGGGTATTACACAGAAAAAGAAGTGCCGCATCCACAGGTTTTACTGGCATTTGGATTTTGAAACACAAAGCCACGATCGTTTAATCCATTGCCAAAATCAACTTGCATTCCGGCTAAATATAATTCATGTGCTTTATTCATAACTACTGCAATTCCTTCAATTTCAAAATGCATATCACCGTTTTGTTCAGCATCAAACTCCAAAACATAAGTCATTCCTGAACAGCCTCCTCCTTTTACACCAACACGTAATGTTGGATGTGATGGATTTGCAGCCAATAAACGTTTAATTTCTTGTATCGCAGTCGCCGTGAAGCTAACCGGTAATTCTAAAGCAGTTGTCGTTTCCATTTTTTGCAAATTTTATGGCGCAAAGTTACACTACGATCAGCACATCTAAAAACATTGTTTTTGCTCGATATTTTTTTGTTTGAAGAAGCTCTTGTACTTTAGCCTTGTAATTATTTAAAATTCAGCTGATCTTGAACGGATTGTTACGCCTTATTTACGGAGTTGTTGTGCTGCAATTGACCTTTGTATCAGCCACCTTGGCAATTTCTGCCGACTCCACTGCAGTATATTATTATACAACAGAACAACCAAACCAAAAAATTTATCCCGATACTACCCTTACTTACTTTCAAAACTACCACCCGGCACAAACCTTACCGGTAGATTATTTACTGAAATATGATTTAGGAAATATTGGATTGCCGCTGTATACACTACAAGCACTTGATGCTAAACCCTTTGGATTTCAATTGGGACGTACTGCTGCCAATGCGTATCGCTACCAGGCTTCTAAAATGCCAATTTATAACAGCTCCCATCCCTTTAGTGAATTGGGTTACCAAACCGGGCAATTTGGCGAAACCATGATTCAACTAATGCATACACAACCTTTGGGGAAGGCAGTAAAAGCACAAATGAATTACCGCTACCTCAGTAGTGATGGGGTTTACCAATTACAAAAAGCCATACACCATAATTTTTTTGGACGAATCAGTTATCAATCGAAAAGTAAAAAATATGCAGCTACAGTGGGTACTGTGTTCAACAAACTTAGCTGGCAAGAAAATGGTGGAACAACCAATGATTCGGTGTTTTTAATCAATTATATCAACAAAAGTGTGGTGCCGGTAAAAATGGCCAACACGTTTCAAACAGTAAAGGAAGAAACCTACTTTCTGCAACAAAACTACCATATCGGTCAAAAATACACGGTTAAAAAAAGCGACACCACCATCGTCCCCGATTTTGTACCTTTTTATACACTGCAACACGTTTTTTCCAGCCAAAGCGAATACCAGCATTATAGCGACAAAGCATTTGATTCAATCAATTACTTACCTATGCCGCTACAAATGCCCGATCTGGATACTTTTCACCATAAAGACTCTTTAGTAGGTGCCTGGGTTTTGCATACTTATTCCAACACCTTTAGTTTATCAACGGCTCCGTTTAAGAAAAGGCTAAACGACAGTATTAATATTGCCCGTGCGTGGTTAAGTTCAATTGCCATTCAACACCAATTTATTGTAGCCAAACAACCACTGCATAGTTTAAATACACAAAGTATCAATGCACACGTTGCACTCGAACATCAAAACTTGCCCGCCCATCGCAATTACAACTTAGCGCTGGTGGCTGATTATGCGATTAGCGGCTACAATGCAAACGACTACTTAATAAAAGCTTCGGCAAGCAAAATTCCGCTTCATTGGCCACTAGTAATCGGTATTAATGCGCAATTGCAAAAGCGCCACGCCGATTGGTTGCAGAATCAATTATGGACTACAGCACTACCGTTAACTTCGGTAGTACAACCCGAAAACCGTCAACAAATGCGGGTTTTCATGAATCTCTACAAAATGAAACTTGTTGTAGCCTTCACCACCACTCGCTATCAAAACTTACAAGTGCTCGATACGGCTGCTGTTCCGATTAACTGGACCACTCCGGTAGTTACTAATTATTGGCTATTCAAATACACCTTCAAAATCGGGAAATTTAATTTCGATCAATTGTTGTATGACTTTTCAAAACGGGCCACACCACTACCACAGCCACGCATCGCTGTTATGGCCAATTGGTATTACCAAAATTACTTGTTTAAAAAGGCCCTTTTACTGCAAACCGGGTTTACTGCAACTTGGAAAAGCGATTTCAAAGCCCCAAACTACAGCCCGCTATGGAATGAATTTTATTGGCAAAACAGCCACACGTATAGTACTATTCCTGTAGCCGATGTATATGTAAATTTGAAAATTAAAAGCGCACGCATCTTTATTAAAATGGAAAACTTATTGCAAGGCGTGAATGGAATGGCGAACTACAACAGCTATTGGTATCCACAAGCAGAACGTGCCATACGTGTTGGCGTAAACTGGCGATTTGATGATTATTAAGCCCTCAAAAATCCAACACAAATAAACTACCTTTGCAGGCTATGACAGTAGTCCCTTATCAGCATTTGGAAGGAAGTAAAAAGGAACAAGTACGTTCCATGTTTAATAACATTGCCCGTCGGTATGATTTTTTAAACAATGTATTATCGTTTGGCATCGACAAATATTGGCGTCGCCGCGCTATTCGAGAGCTGAAAAAAGAAAATCCCAAACAACTGCTCGATATGGCAACCGGTACAGGTGATTTCGCCATTGCCTGCTTAAAATTAAACCCCGATCATATTATTGGGATTGATTTATCGCCAGGTATGTTGGAGTTTGGTCGCCAGAAATTAAACGCCAAATCGCTTCAACATAAAATCGAGCTGGTAGAGGGCGATTCCGAACAAATTCATT
>JAHEYX010000317.1 GCA_023251415.1 Chitinophagales bacterium | reverse complement strand
AAGCAACCGGATTCAATGAGAAATCGGGCAAACGTTGTTTACTTAACCATTGTGCCGTAAAATCAACTTTCCAATGTTTGTCTTTACTGTCATAAGCAATATTGCCCAATGCACGGTGTTTAGCATTCAACGCCTTTTCTAATAATACACCATGATAAGTACATTTAACATCATTGTACTTGTAGGCAAAACGCGTATGCCATTGTTCATTTAATTCAAGGTAGAGTTCAGCTTGAACATAAGTACTGTACGACTTTCCGGATAAGTTATAAAACAATACATAATGCGGATTCAAATCATAATCTGCAATAACTTGTTGCATAAAATCAGTTCTAAAAACATCGACGCTTAAATGACTTTCTTGCTTAATCTTTTGGGTAATATTAATACCTATGTTTCGCGCATGTTCCGGAAGCAATGGAGTGGTGATTTGTACCTGACGACGGCTTACAAACAATTGTGGGTTTTCAGCAAAAATAAAGGCTGTACGGAAACCGGTTCCTGCTGATAAACGCACAGAGGTAGTTTTAGTGAGGCTGTATTTAAAATGCGCCCGTGGTGTAAAGTAAATGCGCTGATTGGTATTTTGATAATCGAGTCGCATGCCTAGTAAAACCGCATATTTCTCGCTTCCGGCATAGGTGTATTCACTGAAAACACCGGGTATGGTTTGATTTAACCGGATGGATTGATCGACATACCTTTCATCAACCTGATCGGCCAAAACACTCAATCCGCTGCGGAGTATATGACTTTCTGTTTTTAATTTAGTTTGATAAATCAAGTTTAAATATTCGCTAAACTGTTTTCCGATATAAGCTCGTCCTCCATAATAAGCATCTACTTGATGAAAGGTAGCCAATGCTTGAACCCCTATACTTCTATCACCATGTTCATCAAAATTATAGCTGGTTTTAGAAAATAATTCGGCATGTTTGGTAAGTGCCGAAAACAAAAAAGCCGGGGCATAAGGTTTATCAGCTACTTGTATAGCTTTGGTTTGTCCGCCGTATTTTTGATCCACTAATCCCTTAATACCAAATTGTGCTTCTACATGACGGTATGAATTGTATTTCCAACGATTCATAAAGCTGAATTGTTTGTTCAACGGACCGTCGACTAAGTGATCTTTATTCGCATCGGTTTCAAATTGGGAATGATTAAAATGCGTAAACAAGGCCGTATTCCAACGTTGACCTAAAGCTTTCGCACCTTGAAGATTCAATTCACTTCTACGTTGGGAGTTCAGATAAGCATTCACAAAAAGGCGAGGCATTTTCTCTGGTTTTTGCAATTCGATATCAATCAAGCCGGTCATGCTTTCGAAACCGTTTACCACACTACCGGGCCCTTTATTGACATAGATGGCATCTGCTTGTGTTGCCGGAATTTGATCTAAACCAAAAGTGTAATTTAAACCACGAATACTGGGAAGTAAATCTGTAACTTGTTGAACGTATACACCGGAAAGACCTAATAATTGTATTTGACGGGCTCCGGTAACTGCATTTGAAAAACTGACTTCCACAGTGGGTGAACTTTCAAAACTTTCAGCCAGATTACAACACGCATTTTTTTGTAATTCGTAATGGTTCATTTTTTCAATTCGAACTGGAGTGAGTTCTTTAAATTCGGTTCCACCCGAATGTCCACCAATTTTAACCTCTTTCAATTGGGCTTTTTTGATGGTGTCTTGTGCATTTACCCAAAATGGTAAAGCCAGAAGCATTATATAAATAAGAAATGATTTCATGTTAGACGTATTAAGTTGTTATAAGATGCAAACCACAGTTAAATCATGAAAAGCTGATTTAATGCGATAAAAGCTACTGCTGATTCTAACAGCAGCAAAAGCGTAAAACAAACTCGACTAACAACGATAACAAGTCGTAAATTGAATGGAGGAGGTCAATGCGGCGACAGGTGGTGCCGTGCCGGAATAAAAATTACTTAAATCAAGGTTATTTAAAGAAACTTCCTGCGGTAGTTCAGCACGATCTATTAAACTAACTAAAGGAGCAGCATTAATATGTGATGTTGCTGCTGCAAGAAATACTTCGTCGTTTTTAACTTGTTTAAATTCATTATGGCAACAATTCGATTCGGCTTCTGTTGCACCACAACAATCACTCTCATCCGGGGTTTCATAAAAGCTTAACTTTACGGTATGCGAACCGCAAATATGTTCGGTAACTGCCAATCCAATTTGAGATAGCAGAAACAAAAATGTTAAAAAGAATACGAACAGCTTTTTCACTTATCAAAGATACATCGAAATTGGTTCAAACAAGTCGTTGCACACTAAAATAATGTTAACAAGCTGCAGCGTGTTGAGGCAAAAAGCATTCGTTTATTTTTGTGCGCGTCGAATGAGTATAATGGCTATAATAGTAAAGAGCACATTGGGTATCCAAGTACCTAAATACGGGTTCAAACCGGCTTGGTTAGCAAACGTGGTACTCATTTGCATAAATAAGATATAAGCCGAACTCAATATTAAGCCCACCGCAATAGGAACACCTGTGCCGCCACGGCTTTTACGGGCAGCAACCGCAACACCGATTAAGGTCATGATCAACAAGGAGAAACAGGCTGCTGTTCGCCTTAATTTCTCGACATAAAACTTTTCTAAATTATCGGCTCCACGTGATTCTTCTACTTTAATAAACTCATTTAATTGCGGCGTACTCATGGCTTCTTTAATTTCTTCCTTTTTCTCGAAATCGGAAGGCACGATCGCATAATTTTGATTGAGTTTGGCTTCTTTGGTCATGCTTTCTATTTTGCCATCGAAGGTGCGAATAGCGCAATTATACAAATTCCAATTTTTCGATTTATAATTCCATTCGATACGATCACATTTGATTTTATAGGTCATCAATCCATTGGTGAATTTCTCATACGTAAACTTGTACCCTTCATTTTCATGGTGATTGTAATTTTCCAAAAAGATGAATTCGTTTTTACTCAAACGCATGTGTATGTTTTGAGCCGAAGCTTTATAACCATGTGAGAAATAGGTGTTTTCAAAAGCTAATTTTTTGGCATTGCTCCAAGGCACGATGTAATGATTTCCTACAAATAATAAGACCGATAATAAAGCAGCGGTTATGATATAAGGAACTAAGATGCGATAATAACTCACTCCATTCCCCAGCATGGCGATAAACTCTGATTGGGACGCCATTTTAGAGGTAAAGAACAATACCGAAATAAACACGAACAAGGGAAATAAAATTGCCCCAATCCATGGAATAAAGGGCAAGTAATATTGGGTAATAATAACGCCTAAACTGGCATCACAGTTAATAAAATCATCGATACGTTCAACCAAATCGATGACTATCGAAATAATAAAAAACAAAAGCAACGCAAAAAAGAAGGTGCTTAAGAATTTCTTAATAATATAACGATCGAGTAAGGTCAACGGCTTAAAGTTTTTGATTGAGTTGTTTAACCATTTTGTTTTTCCATTCGGTAAAATCGCCTGCAATAATATGAGTTCTTGCGGTACGTACCAATTCTAAATAAAAAGCAAGGTTATGCGCACTAGAAATCATGGCACCTAAAATTTCTTCGCTTTTTTTCAAGTGATACAAATAGGCTTTGGTATAAAAGCGGCTCATTGGACTTTGACTGCTTTCGTCAATAGGGGAGAAGTCGTTAGCCCATTTGCGGTTACTGATATTTATAGTACCATTCCAGGTAAACAATCCGCCATTACGTGCATTACGGGTAGGCATCACGCAATCAAACATATCTACCCCTAAAGCTATATTCTCTAAAATATT
>JAHEYX010000032.1:6088-15309 GCA_023251415.1 Chitinophagales bacterium | reverse complement strand
TCCAATGGAACGTATATCGGAAATTATCATTTGCCTGCCATTAACGGCGCTTCTACTACTAATACCATCACTTTCAAAGCCGGTATCGGTCAAGCTCCGGTACTTTCATATACGGCAAGTTCATGGTCCGATAATTATATTTTCTTGCTCGACAGTACTGCGCATCTACGTTTTGAAGGATTGACATTTACACCTACTTGTCCGAATGGAGGTTCCGGTGCAGCTACTTATACGTGTTCTTTTCAACTCATTAATGCTTCCAATTTAAATTACGGTATAGAAGATTTGCAAATTCAACAATGTATTTTCAATGGAAAAACCGATCCGGATTATGGCAATGAAACCGATCAAATTCATTGCTACGGACCGGCTGTTAAAGATGTGCTCATTGCCAATAACCAATTCACTGATGGAGCAATAGCAATTGGCTTGTTTTCAAATTACCCCAATATTCCAAGTAGAAACATCACCATCACCAACAACAATATACAATTGGCAAACAATGGATTTACAGAAGCAGCTATTGCCGTTACTCAAGCCGATAGTAATGTGGTGATTACTTCAAACACCATTACAGGCAGCTATTCACAAGCTATAGCAGTTCAAAATGCAAGCGGACGAACCATACATATTGAAACCAATCATATTCAAAATACAGGTTGGGAAGCCATTGCTTTGCAAACCTCTTCGGCAAAGGATGTGGTTATAAGTAACAATGTTATTAGCAATACCAGCATCGGAATTCATGTTTCAAATTGCTCCGACACTGCATTACTGTATTACAATTCAATAACTGCAACTAATGAAGCATTTCTAGAAACGTTTAGTCCTAATCGTATTCGCTTAATAAACAATATACTTTTCAATACCAATGGTTCAGCTTGCATCAACCTCACCGGAACACCTATGGTTGAATCAAATAACAATTGCTATTTTTCTTTAGGTGGAAGTGTTTTGGCAGTAGTTAACGCTATTCCACAAAGTAATTTAAGTGCTTTACAAACAGTAACCGGAATGGATGCCAATAGTATAGCTGCAAATCCCGTATTTCTTTCAAGTACTGATTTGCATTTAGCGGCTTCTTCTCCTTGCATACACGCCGGTACTCCGGTAGGGATAACTGTTGATGCAGATGGGGATGCTCGAAATGCTACTACACCGGATATGGGTGCCGATGAATTTGTGCCAACATCACCAATTAATGCCGGTATAAGTGCTAACGGTAATTTGAGTTTCTGTGTAGGTGATTCGGTCCAATTGAATGCTACTCCTTTAGGTAACCTGTATCATTACCAATGGATGAATGCCAATGTGCCTTTAACAAATGATACGCTTCCAACTTTAATAGTACATACTTCCGGAAATTATACTTGCGTAATAAATGACAATACAAGCACAGACACTTCCAATGTACTTGTTGTGCAATCAAATCCATTACCATTGGCCAATGCCGGCGCTGATCAAAATGTTTGTTTGGGAGCAACAGTAATTTTAGGTGGAAATCCGAGTGGAAGTGGATTGGGTGTAATTTCTTTTGCCTGGAATAATGCAGCTTCCTTATCAAATGCCAACAGTGCTAATCCAACTGCAACACCTACATTAACAACAACCTATGTATTAACCGTAACCGATGGTAACCAATGTACTGCTAAGGATACCGCAATAATAACATTAAGCAGTACTGCAGGATTTACAGTAACCATCACCACAAGCAATTCGCAGTGCAATGGTATAAACAGTATGGCTGCACATACAACAGGTGCAAGCGGCCCATTTAGTTACGCCTGGCAACCTACTCTTGGCTTAACTGCTGCGAGTACCGATAGTACCGGTGTGAATGCCGGTTTGCCGGGTTCATCAACTTCTTATAGTGTTACGGTTGTTGATAGCAGTAGCATGTGTAGTTCATCAGCTACACAAATAGTAACCGCTCCAAACAATCCCATTCATGCAGGAGCAGATGTAGCTATTTGTACTGGCGATACTACACAGTTATTAGCAAGCGGTGGAGTAAGTTATGTTTGGAATGCATCAACTGCGCTATCTTCTTTAACAGTTGCTAATCCTAAAGCCTATCCAACTACTACCACTACATTTATTGTAAGCGGCACTACCGCTAATTCATGTGTTTGGACCGACAGCGTAATCGTGCATGCGAATCCAAAACCAATTGCCGATTTTATTTATTATCCGAATCCGGTTTGTTCCGGAAGTATAGAACTATTCTCGTTTACAGGCAGTGTTAATATAAACGGTGGACCGGTAAGTTACCAATGGTTGTTTGATGGTAGCGTTCCGGATACTTCTACTTCAGCTTTTCCACCAATGGTAAATTATTACAATACAACAACAAACGTTCAAACCCATCATCCGCAATTAACCATTACGCAAGATGGTTGCAGTAGCCTGCCCTTTACAACGAATTTAGATGTACATCCTTTACCGGTTTTGAGTTTAGCATTGAACCCTAATGGAACGGGAACTGATAGTACCGCATGTGTTAATAGGGGTAATTACTTTAATTTTTCTCCAAGCGGAGGAACCTTAACCAGTAATAAATTAGGCGTATTAACTAATGGTAATTATTATGTGCCTATTAATTTTCTTGGTGATATTGATACAGTTACTTATTCTTATACCGATTCCATTGGTTGTTCGAATTCGATCAGTAGAAGAATTTTGTTGGTTATGTGTGAAGGTATTGATGAACAAAACAAACCAAGTATTCAACTGCAACCTAATCCAATTTCAACTTCGTTAACGTTACAATCATCAAACCTGCCTTTGAATCAAATTCGTATTTGTGATATAGTAGGTCGTGAAATCATACAATTAAACACCACTCAAACGCAATTAAAAATAACTACAGCCGATTGGTTGCCAGGTATTTATTTGGTGTACCGCAATAATCAAATGATAGGCAAAGTAGTGAAACAATAATACGAATAAGCACTTCACTAATACACATAAAAAAAGCAGGATCATTTTGTGGTCCTGCTTTTTTTGTGAAACGTATATGTTAATAGCTATTTGCTTATCCGTTCATGCTCACTAAAAATTCTTCATTGCTCTTAGTGCCTTTCATGTGTTTCAATAACATCTCCATGCTTTCTTCCGGTTTCATATCCGATAAGTGATTGCGTAAAATCCACATGCGTTGTAAGGTCTCACGATCCAATAATAAATCTTCGCGACGTGTGCTGCTCGCAACCGGATCAATAGCCGGGAATATTCTACGATTAGCCAATTTACGATCCAATTGCAATTCCATATTACCGGTACCTTTAAACTCTTCAAAAATTACCTCGTCCATTTTCGAACCGGTATCAATTAATGCAGTAGCTAAGATGGTTAATGAACCGCCATTTTCAATCTTACGGGCAGCTCCAAAAAACTGCTTAGGTTTCAATAAGGCAGTAGCTTCAACACCACCACTCAATACTTTACCTGAAGCCGGAGCAACGGTATTGTGTGCGCGAGCTAAACGGGTTATACTATCTAATAGAATCACCACATCATGACCACATTCTACTAAACGTTTCGCTTTATTCAACACCATGGTTGAAACTTTAACGTGTTTATCTGCAGGCTCGTCAAAGGTAGAAGCAATAACTTCTGCATTAACACTGCGTTCCATATCGGTTACCTCTTCCGGACGTTCATCAATTAACAATACTATCAAATACACTTCCGGGTGATTGGCTGCAATGGCATTAGCTACTTCTTTCAATAGCACTGTTTTACCTACTTTAGGTTGCGCTACAATCAAACCACGTTGGCCTTTTCCGATTGGAGTAAACAAATCCATTAAACGCGTACTGTATGAACTTTGATCATAAACCAAATTCAATTTTTCTATCGGGAATAATGGCGTTAAAAAGTCAAATGGAACACGATCACGCACTTCTTCAGGTGTTTTACCATTGATGGAATCAACCTTCAATAATGCAAAATATTTTTCACCTTCTTTTGGCGGACGAATCGTACCAACCACTGTATCGCCGGTTTTTAAACCAAACAATTTTACTTGTGATGGAGATACATAAATATCATCCGGTGAATTCAAATAATTATAATCAGCGCTTCTTAAAAAACCGTAGCCTTCCGGCATCATTTCCAATACGCCTTCACCTGCAATTAAGCCTTCTAACTCGATAGCAAAATTACTTTTCGGTGGAGCCGGTGGTGCCGGCGGTGGAGTAGGGCGACGAAATTCTTGACGTTGTTGATTCGGATTTTCGTTAACTGCCGCATTTGGATTAACAGGTGCATTAGCAGGGGTGTTTGCAGCACCTGTAGCTTCTGCTCCTTCAGTAGGTTGAACCGGTGTTTGAATACGCGGACGTAATTCGATACGTGGTTTTTGTTCAGTTGGTGGCGGTGTTGTACCGGCAGCCGCATTGTTGTTTTCAGATGCGCCTTCACCATTGTTTGCAGTAGGGGTTGGAGCAGCAGGTTTAACTATGATCGGGCGTTCTTGTTTAGGACGATCTTGTTTTGGATGTTCGTTACGCGGATGATGCGGTTTAACCGGAGCAGCTTTAGCATCAGTGATTAATGGTAATTCAGGAGCTGCACTTGGTGCGGGAGTTTCTGCAGCAGCAGCCGGTTCTTCAACAACTTTCTTTTTACGACCTCTTGTTTTTGGACCTTCTGCCGATTCTTTTTTATCCGCCGTTTCATTCGCTACAGCTTTCTTACTTTCTTGGTCAGCTTGTTGATCAATAATTTGATAAATCAACTGTTCTTTACTGAGTTTAGCTTGTGGTTTAAGCCCAAGCTTAATGGCAATTTCTTTTAATTCAGCAGGTTGCAATTCATCTAATTGCTTGTAATCGTACATATAATTTGAAAATTAATTTTTTAGAATAGTGGAGATTTGAATTTCGGATTAAATTGAAATGAAAAACCCCAAAGGATATCAGTTTGAGTTAAACAAAAATAAATTGGATTTGGAACTACCGGTTAATTCAATGTTGAATAAGATTGAGAATACGCATCAACCGGATTGATGTCACAATAATAAACCTTGTTTTCGAGTTGTCAAAATTTTTGCAAACTTTTATTGCAAATAATTTAACCGTTTTTACGCGAATAATGCGAATTAGCTTGTGTTAGTGGTGTGATAACCAAATCATTGATGCAATAATGTGCCGGTAAATTGGCGCAATAAAACACCGTATCTGCAATATCTTCGGCTGATAAAGGGGTAAAACCTTCATACACTTTGCCTGCACGTGCCACATCACCTTTAAATCGAACCAACGAAAATTCCGTTTCAGCAGCACCCGGATGTATAGCCGTTACTTTAATCCCATGCGCTAACATATCAATACGCATCGATTCACTCAATGCATTTACGGCAAACTTAGTCCCGCAATACACATTACCATTCGGATAAACATATTTACCTGCTATGGAACCGATATTAAATATATGACCACTACCACGACTGATCATCATCGGACTAATAGCACGGGTTACATACAATAAGCCTTTAATATTCGTATCAATCATGGTATCCCAATCATCCGTATCCCCTTCTTGAATCGTTGACAAACCGGCTGCTAAACCGGCATTGTTCACCAAAATATCAATCGTACGCCAATTTTCCGGTAATGCAGCAATACATGCATTGACGGCTTTTTTATCACGCACATCAAATACAGCCACATACACTTCCGCCGCATAATTTTCTTCCAATTCTTTTTTTAATGCAGCTAAACGCTCGGCACGACGACCATTAATGATTACTCGAAAGCCTTCTGCTGCAAAACGTTTGGCAATGCCTGCTCCAAATCCTGAACTAGCTCCTGTAATGAAAATTGTTTTCGACATAATACTCCTAATGCGTTTTAGCGGAAAGTACGGAACCGCTTAATAAGCGCGTTCATTACGCCCTTCCATAAAATTAATGAATGCTCTGTTAACTACTTTATTACCGCCCGGTGTAGGGAAATTTCCGGTAAAATACCAATCTCCGGTATGATTCGGACAAGCTTTATGCAAATCTTCAATCTTTTGATAAATGATTTTTACTTCAGCTTTACAATCAGCCGGTTTCAATAACGCTGCTATCTTATCACTGATTTGTTCGGCAGTAAAATTCTTATACAACAACTTCACTTCATTCTTCACTTCTTCTTTTGGTAAATGCTCTTGCTGTTTACAACGCTCGTATACTTCTTTTAATAAATGACTTTGTCCTTGATCTTCCAATAAGGCCAACATGGCTCTAAAGGCAATAAAATCATTCATCTTACTCATGTCTATTCCATAACAATCTGGATAGCGAATTTGTGGAGCCGATGATACAATTACAATCTTTTTCGGATTCAAGCGATCCAACATTTTTATGATACTTTCTTTTAAAGTAGTACCGCGCACTATCGAATCATCAATCACTACTATGGTATCTTTAAACTCATGTATGCTGCCATACGTAATATCATAAACGTGCTGCACCATTTCATTACGGGCCGAGTCTTGAGTAATAAAAGTACGCAGTTTAGCATCCTTAATGGCTATCTTTTCTACTCGCGGACGCATACTCAACAAATGATTCAATTTAGCTTCATCCAATTGATACGCATATTTTTTGATGTGCTCCCGTTTCCATTCGTTGATATAATCTTCAATCCCTTTAATCAAACCATAAAACGAAACTTCTGCCGTATTGGGTATATAACTGAATACGGTATTTTTAAAATCAAAATCTATTTCTTTCAAAACGGTTTCTGCCACATATACCCCTAATTTTTTACGTTCCGAATAAATTTCAACATCACTGCCGCGAGAAAAATAAATACGTTCAAAACTGCAGCTCTTACGCTTTAATGGCGTTGCAAATTCTTTTTCATAAACCAAGCCGTTGCGTTTTAAAATTAACGCATTGCCCGGCATAATTTCACGTATAGCATTGTGGTTAACATTGAATACGGTTTGTATGGCAGGACGTTCACTCGCTACAACACAAACTTCTTCATCTAAATAATAAAACGCCGGACGAATTCCTGCAGGATCACGCATTACAAACGCATCACCGTGTCCTAATAATCCCATCAACGAATAACCTCCGTCGAATAAAGCGGATGATTGCGTTAACACTTTTTGTATGTCTAAGTGTTCTGAAATTTGATGTACAGCTTCTTTGGCCGGAACACCTTGCTTAATCAGCTCTTCATACAAACGATCGTTTTCTTCTTCTAAAAAATGACCGATGGTTTCCAATACTGCTGTGGTATCAAATTTATCTTTAAAATAAGTAGACGATTTTTCTAAAAACTGAAATACTTCATCCGTATTGGTTAAATTAAAATTACCGGCGGTAATCAAGTTTTTCGTTAACCAACTGTTTTGTTTTACAAAGGGATGACAACGGTCTAAGCCATTACCACCATGTGTACCGTAACGCAAATGCCCGATTAACACTTCCCCTAAAAAGCTCACGTGATTTTTCAACCATTCGCAATCATTGGCCAACTCGGGATTGGTTTTTTCTATTTTCGAAAAGTCGGTATGTATGCGTTCAAACAATTCGGCTATGGCTTGTTTACTATTGCTTTTGGCAATATTATAAAACGGCTGTCCGCTGCGTAAATTTAATTTTACCGATGCTATACCGGCGCCGTCTTGTCCACGATTGTGTTGTTTCTCCATCAACAGATAGAGTTTATTTAATCCGTAGAGCGGTGTGCCGTATTTTTTTTGGTAGTAAGAAAGAGGCTTCAGTAAGCGAATCATCGCTATGCCGCATTCGTGCTTGATTGGATCAGACAATTGCTTGTAGTATTAAAGAATGAAAGAAAAGTAGTCCAAATGAGGATGCAAAGATAGTAGTGAAACTGAAAATCAATAGCCTAAGTTAGCAATGTTAATACTTTGTTAGAAAATTAATCCGAAACAGCTAAAAAGCAGGCTAAAAGTCAAATTATCACGTACTTTTAAGCACTTTTTTCACTACAAAATGACAACCTTATGCAAGATCATGTAATTACGCAAAAGTCAACCCGATTATTCCTGTATTTGGGAGGCTTTTTTATTACGAATGCACTTATCGCCGAGTTTATGGGCGTAAAGCTGTTTTCACTCGAACAAACCTTGGGAATGAAACCCCTTGACCTGCACTTTTTTGGCAATAGTTTTTCATTTAACCTTACTGCCGGTGTGTTGTTGTGGCCGGTTGTGTTTGTGATGACCGATATTATCAATGAATATTATGGCCCTAAAGGCGTTCGCTTTTTATCGTACCTAACCGCAGCCTTAATAGCCTTCGCTTTTTTTATGTTCTTTGGCGCCATACACTTAACGCCTGCCGATTTTTGGGTACACAGTAAAGCCGAAAGCGGTATTCCGGATTTAAACGTTGCGTATGCCAATATCTTTGGTCAAGGCATGGGTATTATCGTAGCTTCATTAACTGCATTTTTAATTGGTCAAATTGTGGATGTATTGGTGTTTCATCGCATCAAACGTTTAACCGGTGAAAAGTATATATGGTTGCGTTCAACCGGTTCTACACTTATTTCACAACTAATCGACAGTTTTATTGTATTGTTTATTGCCTTTTATATTTATCCGCGTGTTACCAATCAACCGGCTGCGGCACAATGGAGTTTCTCTTTTGTAATGACCATTTGTGTAGGCAATTATATTTACAAGTTTATTGTGGCTTTAGTGCTTACCCCGGTTATTTATTGGGTGCATAACGGGGTTGAAAAATATTTGGGTCATCAACTGGCGGCAAGCATGAAAGAAAAAGCCATTAAAGACGATTAACAGCAAGTCGATACAAAACAAAAAAGCCTTTCTAATTTTCTTAGAAAGGCTTTTTTTATGCGTGTACCAACTTATTTTTTCTTCATTTCTTCTTCCATTTTAATTCTCTTCTCTAACCAGTCTTCAATCTGATTTACGCCCAATTGCTTGGCAACAATTTTCTTCGTCTTACTATCGAGTATGAATAATTTCGGTGTAGCATAAGCATCAAAAATTAATTTAAAGTCGTAGTAATTATTCATATCACGTAAATTAGCCCAAGGATTTGGATGCTCACGTAAATATTTTTTCCAGCTCTTCATTTGCGGATCATCTTTGTTCGTGACACGCTCTTCGGTAATCGTGATTACACCCACATCATCTTTTGTATGAATTTTATTGTACACTTCTAATAATTCAGGCGTTTCTTTTTGGCAATGTCCGCAGGTACTGTTCCAAACCCA
>JAHEYX010000032.1:0-6078 GCA_023251415.1 Chitinophagales bacterium | reverse complement strand
TTTTTCATCATATCGTAGAAGTTATGGGTAACACCGCTGCTGTCTTGTAAAATCATGTTTTGTACTTGAGCACCGATAATAGTACGTTCTACAATACTCACGCGATCCATAATTTTTTTCAACTTAGCTGAATCAACCCACCAACATTCGCCACTGCCATAATATTTACGGCCCATGTGTGCAAATACGGCATCGAAGCCCATTATTTTAGAATTTTCATAGGTATTGCATAAATACCAAACCATCCACTTAAACATTTCTTTGTTTGCACGCGATTTGCCAACCAAATAATCACAAGCGGCAATCAATGAATCAGGATGCTGAACGGTTAATTGATTAAGGTATTTATCTACTTTACCATGATAAATAGGCGTGTACAATAAACGTTCGTCGCTAAAATCGAAGCCGTCGAAGAAATGACCTCTGAAATACATGAACTCTTTTATTGAATCTTTACGTCCGTTTGGTAAGCGAGCAAAATCAGGCACTTTAGGTTCAGGCATGGCTTTAAAAACATTCGACAAAATCATGTCGGGATGCTTGGTAATAAACGTTTCACGATAAGCTTTCATGCTGCTGTCGAGCGCTATCATGTTTTGAATTATACGGATACTATCGGCTTTATTTTTCTTCATAGCCGGAAACTGACGGTTCAATTGATCCATATCACTTCCGATTTTTTCGGAGAAGGTCAAATAATCCAAAAACAACAGGTTTTCCGGAGAATTGCTCACTTTCATTTTCTGCACAAAATTGGTAGTATCGGTTTCGATGGTGAAATGCTGATTTGGTCCGATTACCAATTCAAAATAACGCATAGAAGGCGTTACAACCAGGTAAATACCTTCGTGTAATTTTTCAGCACCTTTAAACACTACCGGAGCTCCACGCTTGATTTTGCAGGTATCTTTAATGTATTTTTTGTCGCCGTAATAATTACCTAAAAACAAAACGGTGTCTTTGTAATCCTTAATTTTAATGGTAATTTCATAACCACCATCGGATTTCTTTTTGTCGTTTGCCGGTTTAACAGCAAGGGCCGGCTTTTGTGCATGACTACTAACGGCTGCCAGTGTAAATACCCCCACCAGGCAAAGCAATTGAATAACAGTAAAAATTCTTTTCATGTAGCTGATTTTTGGATTTAGTTTTAAGGATGTAGCAAATTTATAGCATTCCTTGTTCTATTTTAAAACTTAACAAGTGCTTAACATCGAAAGCCATTGCTTTAATGGTAGAACAAAGCATAGGGCTACGTCGTATGGGCTATTGTTAATTCAATTCAGGTTCTTTAAATTACAAGCAATAAAAACCGAAGCGTATGTTACACCTCAATCAAAATTGGATGACCGAAGGTACAATTGATTTCGAGTATAAAAAGTACATTCTGCTGGCTTATTTACGCGACATCGAACAGTACTTCAAAGAAGAAAAGTTGTATCCGCCTTTGAGCGAATTAATTCAACACCAACGTACCCTGCAAGAGCTGAAGACCGCATTGGAACAAGCGCAAAACCAATTACCCAAATCCATTAAACGTATTGATTGGCAACAAGTGGGTATTCAATATGAGCAAATGCCCAAACCACAATTTTATGAAACGCTCGAAGCCATTATAGCCTATGCATTGCCCCGCCTCGAAAATAAAGTTAAAACCGGCACCGGCTTATTTGATAATGTAGATCAGCATTTGCAGTTATTTCCATTAGGAATCAATCCAATCAACCAAGAAGCCGGGTTTTTCTTTATTGGCGAAAAGTGGCGGCGCCTCATACACTTGTATCAGTTTGAATTTACCTTGTTCGAAACCGCAAGTTCGGCGTATCGAGGGTTAAAAACTTCCTTTTTGCAAAGCTATACGTGGAGCATCAGTACCAATTATGACAGCATTAAATACGAGTGGATTAAAAAAGACAACAGTCGTTTTATTCCGGCCACCTATGTGATAGAAACCGAAACACCATTTCCCTTACAAGAAACCCTATTGCCTGTAGCCAAAAGAAAGTTGATACGACACATCAGCAAATTATGATTCTAGCATTAAAAATTAATAATGAAAAATTAATAATTTTAAAGCAGATTACGAAAAGCCCCTCGGTGGCAGTTAAGTGTAGTCTCATGACTACACTTGCGCGGCATCAAATCTTTGATTTGAGTACGAAGAAAAATTAAAGTTTAAAAAACGCCCCTAATAAAACCCCTAATACCTTCCGAAGTTATTAAAGCAACTTATTAGGTCAATCTAATACCTTCTGAAGTTATTAAAGTGCCATAAGGCAATTACGTATTGGCCCGGCAACAGCATTTGTAAAATTAGTTTCCGGGTTTATATAAAGTCCAAAAAATGGAACTACCTATTGTAGAATGTGCCGATTAAAAACAGTTTAGAGCTAAAAAAGCAGTCAGTAATTAAAATTTTATGCTTTTAAAGAAGAAAAAGTCCGAAAATGAGTCGGTTTGATTAAAATTCACCGAATAAATACCTTCCGTGTTTTGGAATTACTTGAATATCGGGTTGGATTGCTTTCGATGTGGTCAGAGGTGCTCGCGATGTGGTCAGGGGTGCTCGCGATGGGGTCGGAACACATCCGAAGCAATTCTGACTGACAAATTTTCTGGTCCGACCACATACGGATGTGGTTGGAATTGCTTCGGAGCAACTCGGAATTGCTTCGGAGCAAACCTATAATACATCCGGAGCAATTCTGACTGACAACTTTTCAGGTCAGACCACATCGCGAGCAACTCGGAGTTGCTTCGGAGCAATTATTACCCCCAACTGAGCAATATCGCAATTGCTTGCAAGCTATTCGTAATTGCATCCGATGTGTATAGAATTGCTTCTCATGAATTCAGAATTGCATTAACCTAACCAAGAATTGCTTCGGAGTAAATCCGGAATATCCTCCGAGCATCTCAAATTACATTCAAAGCAAACTTATAGTGAATGTAAGCGAATGTTAATAGCAAATCAATCTTTACCATTTGCGCTTTATAATAAATAATGTATATTTGGAAAAAGGAGGAAAGAATCATCCATATCCACTAAAATACATTGGTCTAGATAAGAAGTTTATCAAAATTACTAAGTTATACTGCATATTTGATTAAAACTACAGCAGGCAACTAAACAAACACCTTGGAAAGAAAAACTACATACGGACTTTTGACAGTACTACTGATTGGTGGAATTTGCTTTGGACTGAATTCTGTATTCGGACTTTTTACACCATATAATTTTTGGACTGCTCGACAAGATATTAGCAATAAAAAAATTCAAATTGCATTCATTGGTGAAATGCCATTGAATTTCGACCAAAAACAAAAACTTGCAAAGTTCTACGGATTGGAGTTTCATTTAATTGGTTGTCGAGTTTCATCGGACAACGTTAATAGAACAAAGTATTATAATAATGCAATGATTGACTACTTAGAAAATAAATACGGCGTAGGTTGGTGGACAAAATTTCAAGCTCAACTTGACAGTATTGATAAGGCAAAGAATAGTGTAGTTCAACAATCGAAAACAACAATTGAATTAATGCAAGGACTTTGGTTTCACGACCAAGACAGTTTAGCTACACTGACAATAAAAAATAATCAGTGGTCCTTTAATTATAAAGGTATTCAAGCAACTGCTGACGACTATTATGCAATTTCAATAACCGATAAATTACCTGAATTTACAAAAGAAGCAGAGAAGGCAAAATTTCTTATATTGACTAACAAGAGCGACACATTTAAATATGAAATCTTGGGACTAACTGACAGTACTTTCAGTATGATGTATTTTCCAACAGGTAAAATTCATTTATACAGGAAACTTCAATGAATAAACGCCCTATATCAACACCTACAAGAAATTGGCGGTGCAGCTTACTATTAATACTGATTAGTTCTCTTAAAGTTTATTTATATTTGGAAGCATAACTTTTTATCCCCAACTTCTTATAGCTGCTTAATTAAGCGTAAAATGATGACGATCCTCCGAAACATATTAACACTTTTGCTATTGACTTCCTTTTTGAAAGTTAACGGGCAAGCTATTGAGAAAACTTATACAGGACAATGGGCAATGACTTTTTGGAAATTTGAGTTTCATAAGGATGGAACTTACCGAAGAACTTCTTCAGGACATTTTGGTAATCCAACCTTTCATGGAACATACAAAATTTACAATGACACGATTGAATTAATTAGCGGTTATGATAGCTCAAGCGGAACACTAAATAAGTATTACCTGATTTCAACTTATCACGGAACGTTTATTACTGTACCACAAGGTAGAATTATTGACTTGACCAACTTATACGAATACTACAACAATGAACGCAATTATATTTGTCAAAAGAATATAGTTGTAAAAGTTGAAATTACGGACAGTTTAAATAAAGTTGTAAAGTCTTTTAATTGTTATATTCCAATAAACTACTTGACAAACAAGTATAAAATTGATTTGAGTTGGTGTGTTGAATTTTTTGACTACCCAGTTAAACTTAAGAAAGCTTATTTTGAACGACCAGATAAATTAGACGAAAAAGACGGACTGTTTTTTACCAATATTTTTGACAACAATTTAAGATTGACTACTTACTTTTACAATAGAAGTTTGATAAGTGGCGTAAAACCTGAAAAACTTGACTTGGAATATTTTTCAGGAACAAAAAATGTTAAAAGAATTGTAGACAGTAAAGACAGTTCTAACTACAACTTTGAGTACGATGACTATGGGAATATTAGAGTAATTGACTATTTTACAAAAGACCACAAGCGGATTAGTCAATTAAAAATTATTCAATGAAAAGAAAGGCTGCATATAATACTGTAAGCCCCACATATATTCACAACACCATGCCAATCAAACTCCAAAAAATCAGCACCATCAACGGAACGGTAACTACTACTGATTATGTGAATGGTTTTGAGTACAGCAATCAAACCTTAAGCAGCTTACAAACAGCCGAAGGGCGTGTGGTTTGGGATGCCGGATTAAATCACTTCCGCGACGAGTATTTCATCAAAGACCACCTTGGCAATAACCGGGTGATTATTTCTGATTTGAATGATGATGGAATTTTGCAGGCGGCTACAGAAGTAACAGCCACTTACAATTATGATGTATGGGGTTTGTAAGTGTGAAGTGGATGAAACAAATCATCAAACAGTTATAAAAATTAAACAAGTTGTAAACTACATCCAGCATAATTCATTAGTTTAGTTGAACCAAAATTTTGTATCTACTTGAAATGAAAAGAATAGGCGTTTATTTAATTGCAATTATTTTACTTCTACTCCTAGGTGTAATATGGTTTATTCCGTTTACCAGTGCAAGCAATAATACAGATACCGCTACTATATATTGCAGTTACCGATTGGCTGTTTATGAATGTCATTTTATAGAAGCAGAAGGGTATACTAATTCCGATTCGGATACTTTTATTGGTGATATCAAATTAGGACCTAAAGTAGGTGGGCCACTAGCATATTTTGGTATCAAACCCATTGCAATAAAAAAGAAGTAGATTTGTTTTTTTGTTTACAACCGTTAAGAAAAACCTGCTTAATGTTTAGCAAATGACAGTTTATAAAGAACAATTTGAAAACTACGATTTAACCAGTGAAGTTTTGATTCAAAAATTCAAAGCTATTGCAAGTGTGGATGATAATTTTGAACTAAACAATGTTATAGCTAATGCTATTGTACTTGAATACAATGTATATCGAAATAAGGGAATACCTATTGTAGCGAATATTACTATTGAAAAGGAATTTACGAAAGTAGCTTATTCTTTTCCACGTGAATACATTTGGTTATTGGCAGTGGTTCTTTTAATTCAAATTTCGATGGTGACCGTTGTTATTTCCTACAAAAAACAAAGTGATTTCTGTATGCAAGCGTATTCAAACTTTAAATTTATATATCCAGTATTATTAATTGTATTTGTAGTATTCCTAAGTTTTCTAATAACACAAAGTTTAAGTGATTGTAGCAGCGCTATTCAACGCTTCTTCAGGCAAATTGAGCAATAAACAAAAACGTCGTATGTTGCATTCACAACATTGTACAACTAAGTTTTA
>JAHEYX010000316.1 GCA_023251415.1 Chitinophagales bacterium | reverse complement strand
AAAGGAGTGCAATCCTTTGCTTCGATATCCGATACTACCGGCTTTTTCCATAATAAACAATGGGACGATCCTTCAGGCGATTTAACACAAACAGCAATCGGCGATTGGCGAAACAATAATGCAACATATATCATTGACCGCGGATACAACGAAGACGGAACTGCGCTTGGTTTTAGGAAAATTCAATTTCAACAAGTAGATGATAAAAAATACAAGGTTCGTATTGCAAACCTGGATGGAACTGGTGATGTTACACTTCAACTAATTAAGGACAGTACATATAATTTTCAATTTCTATCTTTTCAAACCAATTCATTACTAATCGTTGAACCGCCAAAAAGTACCTGGGATTTGTGTTTTACGCAATATACCCATGTGTTTTATTCGCCATTAATGACCTATTTAGTAACCGGATGTTTATTAAATCGCTATCAAACCACCGCAGCGGCTGACAGTATTCAAACCTTCAATGCCATAACTTATGATAACAGTAAAAGTGCTGTTTATTCTAATCACATCAATACTATTGGATACGATTGGAAAACATTTTCGGGAAACACTTATACTACACATCCTGAAAAAAATTATCTAATCAAAAACAGTAAAGGATTTACTTACAAACTTCATTTTATTGATTATTACAATGCGCAAGGTGTTAAAGGAAATCCGAAATGGGAGTTCCAAAAACTGTAATTTAAAGCTTGCATTATAGTGTTTAAAAACGGGTTTGAACTCGTTTTCTATGTTACTTGATAATCGAGCAAATACTTAATTAGTTTGTAGACGAAAAATAGTAGTATTAAGCTTCTCGTAATATTTTTTCCATTTTGCGGCCTTTTGCCAATTCATCAACCAGCTTGTCCAAATATCGAACTTGTTTTGTCAATGGATTACTTATTTCTTCTACTCGATAACCACAAATAACCCCAGTGATTAAGTGTGCATTTGCATTCAATTTAGCAGATTTAAAAAACTGTTCGAAATTTACTTTGGCATCACATAATTTTTGAATTTGCGTATCGTTGTAGCCGGTAAGCCAAGTTATCACTTGATTCAACTCTGCAATGGTGCGGCCTTTCTTTTCTACTTTCGCAACATATAAAGGATAAACAGTGGCAAAGCTCATTTTGGCAAAGCGTTCGTCGTGGGAAGTCATAGCAAATTCGTTTGGTTAATAAATTCTCCTAAAATTAATCGATTTTGATAAAAGTAGCAATTACTACTGCCTAAATTTTGTGTTTATTCAATAAAAGGTAAACCTATTTACTGTTCGAATTGCTTCCAAATTTCGCGCTTAATAACTTTGAATGTATTAGCTTTATAAGCATACAAATAAGGCCCCTTACTTGTCGTTGAGCGACCTTCATTGTAATACACCAAGCTATAATCCACCTTAACGGTATCATTAAAAGAATAAATAGTCAAGTATTCGAATTCGCTAAAAGCATTAGCACCACTCGGTCTCAAAAAGCAATCTTGTTCTAGTACTGCCTTGGCAACTTTATCATCCTTAAAATAAGCTGCTATGATGCCTTTGTGCTTAGCCGATCCCTGATTGCCCAAGTCAAGTGCAGTGGTTAATTGACAGGTTTCACCGTCGCATAAACTACCACCTAAAGCCGCATACAGTGCAGCAACAGCACGAATAGAAGTCGGTAACTGTTGCATGATTTCAGTATTAATTTTACCGGGTAATGTCGCACTTTTGATTATGAGGGGATATATCTTTAGCTTTTTACCTGCTATTTTTAAAGCAACTGTATCTTGTATTATGGCAGTTAAAGTATCTACAGTATTCGTTTTGACAACATTAGTTTCAACCGATTGAGCACTTATAGCTTGCTTATCAGTATTTGGGTTGCAACTGTGAAATATACAAACGATAAGGATTAGAAAGCAGAGGTAATAGTTCATGGCAGTACTAAAGTTAGTTATAAGCGCAACTGTTTAAAACAAAGCTGTACTATGAATCCAACTGATTTTGATGACTAGATGGCTAGCTAAAAATAGTAAAATTCAACGAGTAAATATCCAATAATTCCAACGCGTATTTTCCCAAATCAACTCCATTTACAATGCCGAATAAAAATAGCGTTATTACCATTCCTTTTAATTTATTGAAGGAGAACCTTAATTAGCAATAATTAGAATAGAATTAAAATTTCAAATAGGGGATAAACAAAATTGGTATTTTGCTGTTATTTATAAATTGATAAGAAAAATTACGGCTTGTCAATTACCTTTGAACATATGTTTTATTTAACTCGTCGCGAACATTTCAATGCTGCACACAAATTAGCCAATCCTAAGTGGACGGATGCTGAAAACCTTAAAGTGTTTGGTGGTTGTGCTAACCCAAATTGGCATGGACATAATTACGTACTGTTTGTTACTGTAAAAGGAACACCGGATCCGGAAACAGGCTTTGTCGTAAATATGAAAGCCATTAGTCAATTAATAAAAACACATGTTTTGGATTTAGTTGATCATAAAAATCTAAACTTGGATGTGCCTTTTATGAACAACATTATCCCCTCTACTGAAAATTTCGCTAAAGCCATTTGGCAACAACTTGAACCCCATTTACCTAAAGGTCAGTTGCATTGTATTCGTTTACAAGAAACGGAAAATATGTATGTTGACTATTTCGGCGAATAACCACTAACTATTTAATTACTGCAAATGAAATCGAACAAAAAATCTACTGTTAAGTTACCTGTCGAAGCTGAATTGATAAAAGGATATCAGCATGTTCTCAAAAATCTGGTTTATGATTCCGGACGTGAAGGTTTAGAAAAAACTCCGGAACGTGTAGCACGTGCGATGAGCTTTTTTACGCAAGGTTATGCAATGGATGCCGGTAAAATCATGAAAGGCGCATTATTTACCGAAAATGTAAGCGAAATGGTTTTAGTAAAAGATATAGAAGTGTACAGCTTATGCGAACATCACCTCTTGCCTTTTTTTGGAAAAGTACACATCGCTTATATTCCAAATGGTAAAATCGTAGGCTTAAGTAAAATAGCTCGAGTGGTGGATGTTTTCTCACGACGTTTGCAAGTGCAAGAGCGTTTAACTAACGAAATTTTGATGGCCATACAAGATGCCCTCGATGCACAAGGAGTGGCTGTAGTAATGGAATGCAAACACTTGTGTATGATGATGCGCGGGGTACAAAAACAAAATTCAGCAACCACTACCTCAGCATTTACCGGCGTATTTAAAAATCAAACTACACGCAGTGAGTTTCTAAAATTAATAGGCACTTCATTGCATTAAAGTTTGTCTTAATAATTCATTTCTTTTAATAAGCCATTTACAAACAATAAGGTGCTCCCGCTGCTGTATTTAAATCGTACACTGCCGGGAGCTTCTTCTATTTCTTCTTTAGGCTCACCCCAACTCATACGTGCTTGATCCATAGTCATGCCTTCTTGCACTTGTCTATTTTGTATCACCTTCCACAAATCGGGCGTACAATTGCATAAGGCACTCGGATCTTTTGCGTAGAAATAATAACTAAATGCATTTTTGTACAACAAACTGCTTTCTACATTACTATTGCTGATATTAATGTTCACATAACCTACTTCTCCTTTTTGATTTTGCAACCACAATTGTATAGGGGCATTATCATCAAAACCAATGTAAACGCCGGTGCAGACAGCCACTTTAAATTGTTGCCCGTTAATTATTCCAACTTTTTCTTTCTGATCATCAAACGTATATAAGATATCCCGTTTATTCCAAATCATTCGCTTATTGAACCGTGCTTGAGCCGAATCCAAATCCTCGATAAATACAATTCTCGATAAGGCATTATTA
>JAHEYX010000315.1 GCA_023251415.1 Chitinophagales bacterium | reverse complement strand
ATTCATGCCGCACAAGCTTATTATGTGGATGCTGATCATGATGGTTATGGTACAGGTGGAATTGTAATGTTATGTTCTTTAACTGCTCCATTTGGTTTTTCTGTAAACAATTCCGATTGTAATGATGGTAATGCTGCTATTAATCCGGGTGCTACTGAAATTGCAGATGGTATTGATAACAATTGTAACGGTCAAACAGATGAAGGCTTATGCGTTACACAATCTTCGTTTACACCTACTTATGCAGCAGGTACCTTAAGTGCTAATTGGACTTCTTACACTACACATAATGATAGTTTATGCTTCCAACGTGTAGGATACAATTTTGCTGTAACAAAAATTGCTGCAACAACTGCAACAGGCGCTCGTTCTGCAAGCGATAATACACCGGTAATTGGTTACACCTATGAAGTATGGGTGGAAGGTTATTGCAATACAGACAACAGTTTGCAAAAAACTGCAAAAACTTCGATGTTGATTCCGGGCGGACCTTGTGATGGTAGTACAGTAACTATTAATACGATCAATGCAACAGTATCTTGTCCGAGCATTTCTGCTACTTTATCTTGGAGTTCTGCTACAAGTGGTCAATACCAAATTTCGTATCGTAAGATTAGCCCGATTGCAGGATCGTACAAATACAAAAACGTTTTAAGCGGCAGCACTACCGATTCAGTAACGTTAACGGATGGAGTAGGGGTATATCAATTTAGTATACGTGCTAGATGTACAAATGGTGGATCAACTTACGGTCCGGCCAGCAACTTGGTTACTTTTGCTTGTACCGAAAATTGTTTTAACAGCATTACCGATTTTGATGCACATGCACAGGATTTGGTGAACTGTAAAAAAATCATTTTAGATTGGACACCACCAACTTGTAACGCGATTGCAGGATATCAAATTCGTTATAAATTGGATAATGGAACGTATTACGCCGGTGTGAGTATTCCAAATGTACATCACTATACGTTCTTGGCTGCCGCAACCGGAGCTAATCGTAAATACAAATTCTACATCACTCCATTATTATGCGGTGGTGCTTTAGGTGCAAATAGTAATATTGATAGTGCATCAATTAACTACTTAGCTGCTCAACCGAATAGCTGTCCGTTAACAGTACGTTTAGCTGATGAAGATAACGGAGAAATTCACGAGCCGGCGCAAATCAATGAATTAGAATTGAGTTTACAACCAAACCCAAGCAATGGAACATCCGTTTTGAAAATGCAACAAGACGGATTAATTCACAGCATCGATTTAGTAAACATGTACGGTCAATTGGTTAAAACGTATTTGATAGCTGCTGATCAACAAGAATTGCAATTGCAAGAAAGCAATTTAACAGCAGGTCAGTATTTGTTATTGGTAAAAACTGCTGATGGTCAATTATTGACTAAAACAGTTTGGATGGTAACAAAAGAGTAATCATTTACTTTCTTGAAAAAGGGAGTTGGTTGAAAAACCAACTCCCTTTTTTATTTGTGGGACTTTAATTGGAAATGAATTTATAGTTCTACTGGACGCATTCATACAGCCTTTATAATGATAAAGACTTAATAGGAATTGGTTGCAATGAAATTGTTTGCGCTAAATTAAAATCACGGATTATATTTGTTGAAAGAAAAGAAGCCGAATAGTTTCTAAATTTTCAAACCCCCATGCGCATTTTAATTGTTGAAGATGAATTGCTTCCGGCAGAAGTTTTAAAAGATCATTTAGTAGCCTTAGGTTATGAAGTGGTTGGTGTGGCTACTAATTATGCCAGTGCAGCTACTTTTTTAAAGCAGGATAGCCAAATAAATTTTTGTTTTTTGGATATTAATTTAAATGAAAGCCAAAGTGGTTTTGATATTGCCGAGCTTATTAATACTATTTACAAGTTACCATTTGTATTTCTAACGTCTTATACCGATCAACATACCATTCAACGAGCCATTTCTTATCATCCGGAAGCTTATTTAGTTAAGCCTTTTACTCCGGCGGATTTGTATGCAACCATAGAACTGATTAAAAGTAAAAAGGAGGTGCATAACCAACTGTCAAACAAATCGATAGTGGTTAAAGAAGGCAATACGAATATGAAGATTATGCATGAAGAAATTCAATGGATGAGATCAGATAATGTGTACATTGAATTAAATACACCCAAGCGCCGACATTTAGTACGGAATAGCATTGTTAAGTTTTTAAAGGAGCTTAATGATACTCGTTTTATTCGTACGCATCGAACTTTTGCCGTTAATATGCATCATGTGGATGCTATTTCAGGGCAATACTTACTTATCGGCGAGGAGAAGATTCCATTTTCGCGCAAATACAGAAGTGCGGTTTTAGCTAATTACAAGTAAGCTTTTACTTTATTGAACAGGCAGTAGTGGCTGCTTTTACAAGGGTTAAAGTACTTAGTTTACCCTTTTTAATAAAAAGTGTGAAATTGAATGTTTTATGATATGTATCATTTATTAAATTGATTCAACTGTATATTTTCACGGTTTAATTTATACTTAAATTAGACGGTAATAATCATGTTTTCAAAAAGTTGTGAATACGCCTTGCGTGCCTGTATTTTCTTAAGCCAAAAGCAACAGGAGCCTAAGAAATGGAGTATTCCGGAAATAGCAGCAGCTATTGATTCACCACAACCATTTACCGCAAAAATATTACAAACCCTTGCCAAACAAAAGATTGTAAGCAGTACTAAAGGACCTAATGGCGGTTTTTATATTTCTACTACCAATAAGCCGGTTAAATTGGCTACCATTATTTTAGCAATTGATGGAGAAGATGTGTTTAAACGTTGCGGTTTAGGATTGGGTAATTGCAATCACCATAAACCTTGTCCGATACACGACGCTTATAAACCAATATCGGATGCCAATAAGAAATTGTTTGAAACCACCTACTTACATGACTTGGCTACCTCCGATTCTGTAAAACGCACATTCTTGAAACGTTAGTTTTTTTACCTAAATAAAGGATAAAAAGGTCTTAATATGATAAATATCATACTTGGTGCTGAGCCCAGTCATGGATGCCCCTTTCATTGCGAAATACTTTTGAAGCATTATTAATAACACTTCAAATGCTCAAATCATGAATCGTCTAATCCTTTTTTTACCGCTTGTGGTTCTTGCTTTCGTTTTTTATGCTTGTCATGAATCGATAGAAAATGATTTTACTTTAATAGGCAATAATCCACTAGCCGGACAAACTGCTATTAATGCAGCGGAATCGCAACTCAATGTTGTGCAATTGGTCAATAGCTCAAAAGAGCAAACCACATTTGCAAAAGCAATAAAGGCCGCCGAATTGGTTGATGTATTGTCAGATGACGGCCCTTTCACTCTTTTTGTACCGGTAAATGCAGCATTTGATAAACTTCCTGCAGGCACTGTATCCAATTTACTGCAACTCGAAAACAAAACAAAACTGCAAGAGCTGTTGCACTATCATGTAACGAATAGTTCACTAAACTTAAATTTTTTTAAAGATGGACAACGAATTGGAATGTTGAATGGGGTTAATATTGAAGTTCACCTAAAAAATAATAAAGTATATATAAACGACGCTCAAATTATTGCTTCTATACCTGCTGTTAATGGAATAGTTCATGTTATAGACGGCGTATTAATTCCTTCCAAATAAAATCACTACAAAACATTATGAAAAATCCACTACAAAAACCCGGTTTACTGTTTATTATTAGCCTGTTGCTTTTGACAGCTTCGGCATGCGATTCCTCTACAAACGACAAAGATGAACCAATGGCCAAATGCATCATTAAAGATACACCGGTCGATGATGGGCAAGGCTTTGCTCGTTTTAAAGAT
>JAHEYX010000031.1:5410-15440 GCA_023251415.1 Chitinophagales bacterium | reverse complement strand
CATCACGATTGCATTTGTGAGTAATGGAATGCAAATCAGTCGTGTGCCGATACCTAAAGCCAATAAGCCCGAACAAATCAATTCAGCAAAGATGCAAAGTGCCAAAGAAATACTGTTGCTCAATCCCAAGAATTGCATAAAGTCAGCGGAAGTGCTTTCGAAACTCATCCATTTATCATAACCGTGTGGCATCATACATATGCCGGCTGTTAATCGAATTAATAAAGCCGGAATATCAAATCCGGATACCCAGGCAGTAGGTGTTAAAATTCTTTTCATAGTGGTAAATTGTTTAGGTAAAAATACTACTTTAGTAGTTGTTAAAGATACGAATGCGCAGTTAATTCAAAAAAAAAAATGGATAATTACCAAACAGTTTATACTTCTCCGATTGGTGATTTGATTTTGGAAAGTACGGCTAACGGAATTTCAAGAGTTGAATTTTTAAAGGCGAATGAACAAGTGGAGATTAATAATCATCCGGTGTTTGATTTGTGTAAATCGCAATTGGATGCCTATTTTTCAGGGGCACTTAGACATTTTGATTTGCCATTAGCACCAAGTGGAACACCCTTTCAACAATTGGTTTGGCAGTCATTAGTAAAAATTAATTATGGAACTACGATTAGCTATAAACAACAAGCCTTGCAATTAGGAGATGTGAAGCAAATTCGCGCTATGGCAAGTGCCAATGGAAAAAATAAAATCGCAATCATCATACCTTGTCATCGTGTAATAGGAAGTAATCAGTCATTGGTGGGTTATGCAGGAGGTCTAGCACGTAAAAAATGGTTGTTGGAGTGGGAACAAAGCCAACTGGGCAATAAAAAACTATTTTAATATGGACAAAAGCACAATTTTAATTATAGCAATAGGCGGTGCGATAGGTTCTGTTTTACGGGTATTGTTAAGTATTAAATTTAATGGGGCGAGCAATAGTGATTTTCCATTTGGAACATTTGGTGTTAATTTGATTGGAGCAATTTTGATAGGGGTTTTAATGGCGTATTATGATTCCGGTAATTTACAAAATTCGTTACGGTTTTTATTGGTAGCAGGCTTTTGTGGAGGGTTTACTACCTTTTCAACTTTCTCTTTTGAGAGCATGCAATTAATACGGAATGGTAATTGGCTCACAGCTATCGTTTATGTGTTGTTAAGTATGCTGGTAGGTATAGGTTTGACTGCATTAAGTTATTGGAGTATTAAGAAAATAATATGAGATAAGCAGTTTTCAAGTAACTAAATAAACTACGATGAACGTAAAAAATTGTATTTTAATTATTTTGTTTCTACTTGTTGCACAACAAGGTAATGCAAAGCGGCACCACAACTTTTCGTTGATAAAAAATGATACAACTCAAACACCTGTCAAACTAAAATTATTGGTTTTGCGTCAAGGTCAATTGGTTCATAAATACAAACAAGTGATAGACACCTTTGAGCAACGATTAACTAGTATAGGCCAAAATTTACCAAGCCCCATTGCTCATGAAACTCCGCAAATTCTTGATATAAACGCTGCAGTCGAATCGGATACTAATCAATTAAAAAAGGTAATTTAAGCAGCTTAGTACCAAAAGAGAAAGCAACAAAGCCGATTGGTGATAAAAGCCGCAGCACAAAGAAAAATGAAAAGCAGGATTCTGAAGAAGTTGAACAAAAAAATTTCAAAACAGCCAAAGCTTTGTCGATTGGAGCAATTTCAGCTGCTTTTATTCAACTAGTTTCTTTTGCATTGATTTTGTTTGGTGCAGGTCTTAAAACTAATTATAATACGCAAATTCAACTGGTAGGCTTGTTTGGCTTGTTTTTAACTGCGATTTTACCCTTTTTCCTTGGACTAGTATATTTTCGATATAAAAAGTTAATTCAGGATACTAATTTAAAACAAGCGCTCCTTGTCTATGATGTTATGGCAATATTGGCTTTTTGTTTGAATGCCCTATCTGTATTCTTGTTTTTAATATTATTAATTCTTGCAATAACATTCATTGTTATTTTGTTGTATTTATTAAAATTAATCTAATAAGTTAAGACGAGATTAATAAGTTATTCATCAAACAGCTTATTCGTAATAGTTAACCTTTTTGGCTCGTATGCATTACAAGTAAATAATTTGTTCCGCTATTTTTTATAGCAATTTTCCTTTCGGTTATTATATAGTAAAATTATGTTATAATAAATATAGATAATTAGTAAATTAGCAAGAATGAATTGGAAGTTATTAAGCCTACTTATTGTTTTACTTTTTACCGTACAAGTGGGTATAGCAAAAAGGCATCAGGTTCGTGATTTTGCCAAAAGCGATTCAGTACAGACAAAAGGGATTCATCGGTTAGTGGCTTTACGTCAAGGGCAGGTAATTCATAAATACCAAGCAATTGTAGATACATTTAAACTGCACAAAAAGCATTTTGAACAGCAAGTGCAATGTGTAATTTTATCAGAAGACACATTGCCTTACGCTTTAAAAACAACTTTAAAAGCGGATTCTAATCTTAATACTCGTGATCGAAAAAAATCGTATGAATCCGGATTTATTTCTTCGCAATCAAAGACAAAATTTCAAATTAAAGTAGATAGTTTAGCAAAGAAGCCATCAGCTCAATTACCAATAGACTCTAATCAAAAGGCTTTAAATTTAGCGAAAAAGTACGCAGTTAGAGCTTTTGTAACTGCAATTTTGCAAGTAGTTTCATGGGCTATGTTATTCGATAAAACACCAAACAGCGCACAACATGCAATTGTTTCAATAGGTTTTATTGGCGTTATAATAAATTCATTCTTACCAATCATGTACGCGCTCTTTTATTTTAAATACAAGAGAAAAATAGCGAATCAAAAAATGAAAAAGAAGTTGTTCTTATATGACTTATTTGCCATTGTGGCGTTTTGTGTAAATGAAGTTTCAATGTTGTTATTTACGTTTGGATTCTTTATAATTCTATCATATCTTATCCTCATCTTCTAAAAAGCTTGCTTTAAATAGCGATTTAAATTTATAATTCTTCAGGTATAGTTTTCTAGTTTTACAAGTTTAGCTTGGGTTAAAATTGTTCATTATCCCTTTGCAGCTAATTTAGTTCATAAAACACAAATGTCATTCATTTGACAAAAAATAAATACATTCGTCAGTACAAATTCTAATGTCATGAAAGTTTCTACTCTAATTATTGTTTTTAGTCTCTTTTTATCTGCTTTATTCGCCCAACAAACTCAAAAAGTTAAAGGTGTAATAATTGATAAAGAATCAAAGTCACCCTTAACAGGTGCAGTAATTGTTTGTACTGACGTAGCAAACGGTACCATAGGTGGTGAAGCAGACAGTAACGGGGTATTTATAATCGCTCAAGTACCAATTGGTAAACGTCAATTTGCCGTACATTATGTCGGTTATCAAGATCAAACCCTTACCAATATTGAAGTAAGCAGTGGTAAAGAAGTATACTTAACTATTGAATTGGAGGAACGCGTAACCAAATTAAGTGAAGTTAAAGTTGCCGCTTATGATAATAAAAAAGCCATCAGTGAAATGGCAACGGTTAGCACGCGGATGTTTGATGTGCATGAAACCGAACGTTATGCCGGCAGTCGCCAAGATCCGGCACGTATGGCTTCCAATTTTGCAGGAGTTCAAGGAACTGATGATAGCCGTAACGATATTGTTGTACGGGGTAATTCTCCATTAGGAGTGGTTTGGAATTTGGAGGATGTTGCCATTTTTAATCCGAATCATTTTGCTATTCCGGGAACAAGCGGCGGTCCGTTAAGTATCATTAATAATAAGTATTTGGCCAATTCTGATTTCATGACCGGAGCATTTTCGGCTGAATACGGTAATGCGGTTGCTTCAGTATTTGATCTGAAAATGCGTAATGGGAATAAAGATAAATTTGAATTTACCGGTCAGATCGGGATACTTGGTACAGAAGCCTCGGCAGAAGGTCCCTTAAGTAAAAAGCACAAAGCTTCTTTTTTGGTGACATATCGGTATTCTAATTTTAAATTTTTAGACAAGCTGCATGTGCCGATTGGAACAAATTCAATTCCGGAATATCAAGATGCTGCATTTCGATTTAATTATCCAATAAACAAACGTAGTAAAATTGCTGTATTTGGAGTTGGAGGTTGGAGTAATATTGATTTAATTGTTAGCAAATTTACAAGCAAACCGAAAGATGCCGAACTTTATGGTGAAAGTGATCGTGACCAATATTTTAAATCCATTATGGGTGTAGTTGGCGCCAGCTACAGTTATTCCATCAATGCAACTACCTACACCAAATTAACGGTTACACAACAAGTGCAAAATATTGCGGCACACCATGTGCGTGTTTATCGCAATGCGGATTATGCCATTGATTCCATGAAAAATATTTTGGGCTATACATTCAAGCAAGCAAAGACGGCAATGTCGTGGTTTATCAATAAAAAATATGGTGCAGCTACAACGGTAAAAGCAGGTTTTCAAATTGATCGCTACGACTTGCATTATTTAGACAGTATTCGCGAATACACCTATGATTGGAGGCATCGTTGGGATTATGACGGCACACCGGTTATGCTGCAACCTTATATTCAATTGAAACATCGTATCAATGATAATTTCTTTTATACTGCTGGTTTACATGTTCAATATTTCAGTTTAACCAAAAGTAAAAGTTTTGAACCGCGTTTAGGAGCACGTTATGCTTGGGGAAAGCAACAGTCTTTAAGTATAGGTTATGGCATGCACAGTCAATTGCAACCACTGTATGCTTATTTTTTCCATTTTCCTAATCAAGCACCTCACAATATGAATATGGATTTTACAAGAAGTCATCAGTTCGTTGTAGGCTATGATAAAGTATTTTCAACTTATTTTCGTTTAAAGGCAGAAGCATATTATCAGTATTTATTCAATGTGCCTATTGAAAAAAGGGCCGGAAGTAGTTTCTCTATGCTAAATGAAGGTTCTGCATTTACACGCATTTTTGCGGATACTTTAGTCAATAAAGGTACCGGTTCGAATGTGGGAGTAGAATTAACCTTGGAAAAGTTTTTTAGTAAACATTATTTCATGTTGCTCACCGGTTCTTTGTATGATAGCAAAGCCAAAGGGCAAGATGGTGTTAACAGAAGTACTGATTTTAATGGAAACTTTGCGACAAATGCAGTTGCAGGATGTGAATACCCTTTTAAAAAATCATCGATTAACTTGAGTGGTAAAATAACCTGGGGCGGGGGAAAGCGCAACAGCCCATTTGATACGCTACGTTCTAGATTAGCAGGTGAAGGTGTGGTGGTTGATAATCAACGTAATGCAACCCGTTTACCGAATTATTTCCGATTTGATGTCAAAATGGGATGGAAACACAATGGAACCAAACATAAAGTTACCCATGAAATAGCCATCGATTTAATTAATCTAACCAATCACCGGAATATGCTGGGATATACTTATCAACCGGATAATGTAAAAAATGGTAAGGACCCGCAGGTTATGCAGTACCAATTGGGTTTTCTGCCTTTGCTGTATTATAAAATTGACTTTTAATTTGCGATTAAATTCATTTTTGATTTGGTGTTTAAAGTATGATGCTTAATGCTATGCTGTTTGCATTATATTCATCAAGACAGCACCACTTGTAATTGTTAAAAATCAATATAGCAATTCGACTGACCAATGGATGTTTACCCGGTCAAGAAGTAATTTACAAAGAATGAAAAAATACAGCCAGTAAGTTTCCTTCTCCTGTTTGTAATTATTTGGTTGTAAAGTATAAAGCTGGATAGTAGAAATTACCAAATCTATTCGAAGCTAGATTTTTTGAAAGCATTATCAATAGGTATCATTGAATAGTCGTAAAATCAGTTCTACTAATTTCTGTTGAAGGATAACGCTAATTTTTATACAACTGTTTATTAAGTTACATATTTGATGCGCTAAATAATAATCCCAAGTCGGTGAATTTTAAATTAAACTTTTCACTGAGGTGACGATTGGTAACGGAGCCTTTAAAAATATAGATTCCGTGGCGTGTGCCATCATTACTCCAGAACAACTTTTCTAGTCCGCCTTCTTTTCCGGCTTTGAGTAATTTAGGGGTGAGCACATTACTGATAGCATAAGAAGCGGTACGTGCAAAACGACTGGCAATATTGGGTACACAGTAGTGTGTTACGTCGTATTTTTTAAAAGTAGGCTTTTTGTGTGTGGTTATTTCGCTGGTTTCAAAACAGCCACCTTGATCAATGCTAACGTCAATAATAACCGAACCGGCTTTCATCAACTGCACCATTTCTTCCGTTACTATCATTGCAGAACGACCACTTTCGCTGTGAATCGAGCCAATTGCGATATCGGCAGTGCGTAATTCGTGTAAAACAATATCAGGATGGATAATAGAGGTATAAATTCGAACCCCAATATTGTTTTGAAGGCGCATCAATTTATAAGTAGAATTATCGAATACTTTTACTTCAGCTCCAAGCCCTAATGCTGTTCGACTGGCATATTCACCAACTACTCCGGCACCTAATATAACGACTTTTGCAGGGGGTACTCCGGTTATTCCACCTAATAAAGTGCCTTTACCGCTTTGTGAGCTACTCAATAATTCAGATGCGATTAGAATAGAAGCATTGCCGGCGATTTCACTCATGCTTCTGACAATAGGAAAGGTATTGCTGCTGTCCTTAATGTATTCGAAGGCTAAGGCAGTTACTTTCTTCTGAATTAGTTTTTCGAGATACTCGCTTTTTAAAGTAGGTAAATGAATGGCAGAAATTATGATTTGGCCCGGACGTAACCATTCCAGTTCTTCATTCGTTAAGGGTGCAACTTTTAATATGATTTCAGCTTTAAAAACAGCCTCCGGTGAATAGGTGATTTGGGCTCCGGCTTCTGCGTAATCCGTATCGTAAAAATGCCCGCCTTCTCCGGCTTTGGTTTCAACTAATACTTCATGACCGTTATTTACCAATATTGAAACCGCTTCCGGGGTAAGTGCAATCCTGTTTTCTTGAAATGATTTTTCCTTGGGTATACCAATCTTTAGTGAAGCACCTGCACGATTTACTTGTAATAGTTTTTCTTGCGTAATTAATTCAGGTGAAGAAAGCGTTGAAGGGGATTTGGAAGCCATATTAGGATTTTTGAAAAACAAAAGTACGATGTCCGTCTTGCTCGATTGCAATCGTAACAGTAGTCACATTCGAAGGTACTAAATTTTTTATCAACGAAGACCATTCAATAAAACAAAAGTTACCGGACTCTAAATAATCTTCAATTCCGATTTGAATAGCTTCTTCTTCGTCTTTTAAACGGTAGCAATCGACATGATAAATATCCGGATTTGCCGGATAACAGGAGATAATAGGAAAAGTAGGACTGTTCACTAACCCGTTGTAGCCCAATGCTGCACACACCTGTTTGATAAAGGTTGTTTTACCGGCTCCCATTGGGGCATCGAAACAAACAATGCGGTCTTTTCCGCAAAAATCAAGCAGCTTTTGTGCTAATTCGGCTAATTCTGCTTCCGATGCAATACGATGAATTTGTTGTTCGTGACTCATAGGTGGGTAAAATTACGGTTTATATTTTAATCTTCCATTTTCGCTGAACTGACTTGTAGTTCGTTGATTGTTAAGGGGATAGGCGTGAAAGCCAACTTAAGGTGTGCACAAGTTATATTAATGATTAAATAAAATAATTATATTGTGCAACAAAAGTTAATTTGTAACCCCCCAACCTCTAACCATTAAAATGGCGTACATACCAGGCTATAATTATGACATTTTCATTAGTTATGCCCACCTCGACAATGAAAAACTTCCCGGCCAAACGGATGGATGGATTGAACTTTTTTACAAAAGCTTGCAACTGAAGCTAGCCCAACGCATCGGTAAAATGGATAGCGTTAAAATATGGTGGGATAGTAAAAAATTAGATGGCTCAACCTTGTTTGATGATAGTATTGAAAACGGAATCAAGGATTCTGCAATCATGATTAGTTTATTATCGCCCGGTTATCTGAATTCCGACTATTGTATGAAAGAGTTACAGCTTTTTACGGCAAAGGCAGCTAAAGAAAAGGTAGGATTAAAAGTGGGTGATTCCAGTCGAATAATTAAAGTATTATTAAATAATATTCCCTATTCAAAATGGCCGGCTCCATTGGCGGGTTCTACAGGATTTCCATTTTATTTTGCAAAAGATAAAGAAAATTTAGGTGATCCATTAGATGCAACTAGCGGCCCTTTTATGGAACAACTAAAAGAACTGCGTGATGCCTTAGTGGAATTATTGAATGAGTTTCCTAAAGACCAAACAACAGTTGCGGAGCCTGTAACAGCTGATGCAGCTTCGGCAGAAACAATAACTTCGGATCAAGCATTTACCATTTATTTTGGAGAAGTGGCTGATTCCATGCGTACGGTACGTAAGCGCACCATAGCAGAATTAGAGAAAAAAGGATATAAAATAGTAACCGGTGTACCACCTCCGGATGAGCCTGCAGCACATGCCGAAAAAGCATTAACGTGTATTAACGAAGCTGATTTGGCGGTTCATTTATTGGATGAATTTCCGGGTCGAGAAATTGTTGGACAAACTGATAATTGGTATCCTAAAGCCCAACTGGAACTTTCATTACAGCATGCGAAATCAAAAGTGGTGTGGATGCCTGCCGAATTTCAAGAAACTGATATTGAAGAAGAAGCCTACAAAAAATTTGTTCAGTCGGTAGCTGTAAATGTCGATACTAAAAATCAGTTTGATTTAATCCGTGGCAACAAAAGTGAATTAGCTCGACAAATTAATGATTTAGCTGTTGCTATCCAACAAAGCAAAGCCGCAACACAAGCTGATGAAAAAATAAGCGTTTTGTTAGATACACATTTTAACGATCAACAATATGCGTTTACTGTTGGTCAAGCTTTATTGCAAAATAATATTCAACCTTATATCAATCCACAAGAGGACAATCCGCATAAGAACATGCAGTTTTTAGCGGATCGTATGAGCAGTGTTAATAAGCTGGTTTTTTTCTATGGTACAGTTACGAAAGAATGGGTATTAGAACGAATGAGTGCGGCTTTGCAACTAATAGTAACCAATAATTATCCGATTGATGATTTCATTATTTATTTGGCCCCACCTAATAAAACAGACGACTCCATAGTGTTGAACCAACGTTTTATTAAAGTCAATTTATTCAATAACAGTGCTTACGCAACACCTCCTTCCGATCGATTGAATTCACTTGTAAAAAGCATAAAAGGATAAGCCGTATGTTAAATGAATTGAATGACAATCCTTTTGTTGGTTTACGGCCCTTTCAAAGCAATGAAAGTTTGCTGTTTTTTGGAAGGCAAGAGCAAACCATGGAACTGTTGGAGTGCTTGCACGAACATCATTTTGTTGGTGTAGTTGGCGGTTCGGGAAGCGGCAAATCTTCGTTAATTTTAGCCGGATTAATTCCACGACTCAAAGCCGGTTACATGCTCAATGAACGGGATGGTTGGGTAATCGTTAAGTTAAGGCCCGGTGAATCACCGCTTCATAATTTGGCGGTAGCTATTGCGAATGCACTTGAAATTGCAGATGCAGAAGCCTACGCCAGCCAAATGTTGCAGCAAATAGAAGAAGCCGGTGAAGATGCTATTATAGAAGCGTTGCGAATGCAATGGACTACCTTGAATAGAAATATTTTGGTGTTGGTAGATCAATTCGAAGAGCTTTTTCGATTTGCTGCTGAAAAGCAAAGTGCACTTGATAAAAATGAAGCCATTGATTTTGTAAATATTTTATTGGCTATCAGCAATCAGAGCACAGTGCCAATCTATACGGTAATTACCATGCGTTCTGATTTTATTGAAGATTGTTCGCAATACTACGGATTGCCGGAAGCCTTGAATAAAAGCCAGTATTTAGTACCTCGATTGACGCGTATTCAATTGAAAAATGCGATTGAAGGGCCAATCAAATTATTTGGTGGAAAAATAAATCCGAATCTATTGTCTTTGTTGCTGAATGAAGTGCCAA
>JAHEYX010000031.1:0-5400 GCA_023251415.1 Chitinophagales bacterium | reverse complement strand
ATTTAGACGATTATTTGGCAAGCGGAAAATTGGAGAACGCCTTATCTATTCATGCCGATGAAGCATTTGAACAAATGAATGCTGAAGATCAAAAGCATACCAAATTAATTTTTCAAGCATTAACCAAAACGGATATTGGCGGAAGAAAAATTAGAAGGCCTGCTCACCTGAGCGAATTACACGCCATTACCGGACTTGCTAACGAAAAATTATTGAAATTAATTCATTGTTTTATTCAGGATAAACGTTCCTTTATTGTTATCAATCCCATCAAGCGTTCGGATGATTTATTAATCGATATTTCACATGAAAGCTTGATTCGGCGGTGGAAAACATTGAGTGAATGGGTAGATGAAGAAAATGAAGCCGCAAAACGTTACCTGCGTTTGAGTGAAGACAGTGCTGCTTTTTTACAACATAAAAAGGATTTGTTAAGTGGAACCGAATTGGCCATAACCAAAGAATGGCGAAATCAATTGAAACCTACTGCGATTTGGGCAGCTCGTTACAATGATCAATTCGAATCGACAATGGATTATATTAACAAGAGTATTGATTTTGAGAATAATCAAAAACTGGAGCAAATTCGATTGTTAAAAAAGCGAAAATTCAAAACTCGTATTTTTGAAGTTTCGATTTCGATTTTAGCACTGGTATCCATTATTGCATTTATTATCGCTTACTCGTTTTATAAAACAGCCTCCAATAATGCTGCGGCTGCTGAAACTGCAAAATTTGAAGCAACACGTTCCTTAAACAAATTCCAAGAAGCACAATCACACTACTTTATGTCTAATGCTTTTTCGGTTGCGGCTAAGGCTGATTCTCTCATTATTAAATACCCATTAGTTTATTTCGATATATTGGACTCGGTATTTAATGTAAAGGATGTAAACTTAATGGAGAATAAATTATTAGTAGCAGAATCTAAAAGTAAAAAGGACAGTTTAATTCGAAGAGCCCAAGAACGTTTAAAGAAAAATAAAATAACAATAGCTCAATAAGCAACTCAATATGAAATTTTTTAGTACAGTTTTATTGATGTGTTTTTTTATAAGCATACAAGCGGCTGCTCAAATCAATAATTGTAAAGATTGTAAGGGTATTTTACTTCAAGCCAAATCGCAAATGGCAAGCGGGAAATTAGATAAAGCTTTAGCAACTTTAAAGGATGTGGAAAGTTGCGATTATAAAAATCAATTAACTGCAGAAACGAATTTTCTCTACCTGCAGATATTTGAAAAGATTAACAAACAACGTGATGAAGCCTATTACAATAAATTGAAAGCGGAAGAAATGGTTAAACGCAATAAATATATTTTTGCTGAAATGTATGAAGAGCGGGCTAATTACGAGTTAGAGCGTCAAGAGTATGCAATTTCATGGATGTATTATTTAAAAGCATTAATGACTGCCGATGAAGTAAAAAAGCCGATGCCATTGGCAGCAGGTCAATTGTTGACTCCCTTGATGTATCCTACCATTCATGAAATAAATACGGATACTAATTTGCAACACAAGTTCACTAATTGCAATCAGTTTTTTATTGATGAAACGGGTGATTATTATACCTTAACTATTGATTCTGTTTTTACTAAGTTTTATACCATTACCGACTCTGCATTGGGTGTCGATATTAAACAAATAACAGATTATAAAGATAGTCTAGTTGATTTGAAAAGCAGCAGTAAATCAATCAAAACAAAATCGAAACAGAAATATAAAGTAGGTACTACTGAAAAACTTAACGAAACGTTCAAAGCCATTCATGAAGTCAAATACGATACGATATATAAAATGGTAGAACGTGTACGAGTGGACTCTTTTAAATCATTAAAATTTACCTATTGCCACTTTTCTTCCAGTACTTATTTTAACGATAAGTCTGATAGTATAGCCCAGATTAATCCTGAAATAGATCTTCAAACCGGCGATTATTATAAATTAAATTATAAGCTTAAAGCTAAATTTGAAATAAAAACAGCGGCTACTCCTCTAATTCAAATTGCAACCGATGATATTATTGGTGTAATGGATGCGGATAAGGATACTATTGTTATTTATAGATTGAATAGCAACTATCAATTTGAAGCAGTATATTTTAATTTAGATAAAATTCATGAAAAAAACGATAGAAGTAAGGCGTTTATGTCTTTCGCTATAAACAGCAAACAACATCTGTTGTATTTTATTGCAGATTCTTGCTGGGGCGCATTTGATATTATACAAGGTAATTTGGTATGGTATAGTACCAATATTATTCCTCGCAATCAAGTGGATAAAAACAATCAGAAAATTGCCTTAAAGGTCAATTTTGCCTTTGCAAACAATTCACAGAACTTTGCAAAATACTCTTCTAATGGGGAATTGATTTTACACAATGTAGTAAATCAAAAAGTAAAAGACAGTCTCGTTTTTAAATCGGATTATGAAATCGTTCAATTGAAATATTCTCCAAACGATAACTATGTAATTGCCGGTTGTAAAGATGGTAGAATACGGTTGTTCAACACTAAAACCGGACGATTAATTGTTGAACGGGATTCAACGATAAGTATTAAAGGGAATTGCAAGGATATGATTGTTTTAAATAAGAGTCGCCTTGGTTTAAAGTATACCGGGGTTATTTCTGCAACCGAAACCGGGGGTTTGCTTTATTGGCAAATAAAAAATGACACCATCGAGTTAACAGCCTATCAATTATTAACCAATGATTCCATTGTTCAAATAAGCTATGATTATAAAAATAATCAACTTTTGGTATTGAATTCTAGAAATTATATAACGGTCATTCCATACGATAGAGCTTATTTCAAAAGCAATACCCATGTCAATATTTTAGGTGCGCTTTATAGCGACGACAGACGGCAACTTTTGGATTCTTTGTATGAAAAATCGGAGCAAGAATTTGATATTAAAATGCAAGAACGGGTGCTTAAAAGCAACAACCTCCTTAAAACGATTGCAGCAGTAAATCTCTATTTTGTAAAGAATGAGGACCATGAAGTCTTAGGCGTTTTAATACTAAAAAAGGAAGCTGTACGAAAGGATTATAATGGACCAATCAACTGGTTACCCCAAGCATTGCCTTTTCCGGAGTATAATGATGACCGTGTATTTGTTCAAGTAAATGAAGATAATCGTTACATTACGTTGCAAAATCAAAAAGACGAATTGGAGCTGCTGCTGCCGAAATTACCCAATGATACTATTAAGTATAGGCATTTATGGGTAGAAATTCCGAATTCTAAGTTTTATAATTTACCGTTTAAGTATACGGTAATGAATAAATCAACTTACAAAATTGAAGTTGGCCCAATAAAATTTAATGAGGCAGCACATCGCATTGAATTAAATTTACGCGACAGTTCGAAACTAAGGTCCTGCTTACCCAATACAGTTAATAATGATAGATTTAGTTCAAATGGTTCCGGTTTAGTTACCGGTGTTCAAGAAACCGCTTATGCCGAAAATGTATTCACTTACGTTGACAAGCAAAATCCGGCAAATTCATTAGTGTTTTCTATTCAACCCCAGTATGGCTGGCTTAACTTAATGCTCGATAATAGCAAACTTCGGTTATTGTATTCAGCAGATTGGAAGGGTATTAAATTAATCGATACCGTTAAGTGGGAAGGTCGAAATGTGATCTATTCAAATGTTTCCTTAAATGGTGGATATAATTACATAGAAGTGGATTCATTAGAAAAAATAAAATTAAATTTCACTTGGGAACTTGCAGTGGATAACAACGATATCTATTGTCCAAATTGCTTTATTCAATTTTATGTTGGTTTAAAAGATAATTTCTCAAAATGCTTTTATAGCGATAAAGCTTCCGGTTATACGAATATGTTTAAAAATAGAAAGGAGCAAGAAACGTATACCTTTTATGCCCCTAAACAACCCGGAATCTACTATATAACACAACGCTTGACCTTGGAGTATTCGCCCAAATTAGAGCCAACAAAACACAGCAATAGTATTCTTAATGCTATTGCTGTTATTAAAGTTCGCGATAGTAAAGAAGCTGCACAGGGCAGTTTTAAGAAGAAATAAAATTGTAAAAACTTTTATGAAGTACTTAACAGAATCAGAATACTTGACCGGTCGTGTCGACAATCAAATTGATTGGTATAACAACAAATGTGCATGGAATAAAAAATGGTTTTATCGCTTAAAAATTGGTGAAACAATTTTGGCCTTGCTCGTTCCTTTTCTGACCGGATATTTATCGGAAACTACTATCGGACTTAAAATCGCGATAGGCTTAATAGGCTTACTGGTAGCAGCAATTGCGAACTTGATAACCTTGTTAAAGTTTCAAGAAATTTGGATTGAATACCGTACTACCGCTGAAGCTTTGGTACAAGAAAAATTCTTGTTTACAGCACGTGCAGCCATTTATACCGGTGCAGATGCGTTTCCAATATTCGTAGAACGGATTGAGTCAATTTTAAATAAGGAACATTCCAATTGGTCTTCCTTTATTAAAGTAAAAGAAAAGGATAAAACTGCTGAAGAAGATAAATCGGATAATGCTATTGAAAAGGCTGAATAGTTAAGCATTTGTACTGTTGTGCAATCGCAAATTTAAAATCAACACCATGAAAAAGTTGTATTGGTTTATTTTCGTAGTAATACTTCTTCAATCTTGTGCAAGCAAAAATGCTGAACTGCTCCCCCCGGGTAAATTGGATTTTTGCCAATCGATACATCGCAATGATAGTCTTACCTTGCAACAAGTTCTCGCTACGGTTGATTCGATGGCTGCTATTAAAACCGGTGTGTATGTAATGGAAGAAGGCGATGCTGCATTGATCAGCAGAGCGTGGTTGTGTGAATACGCACAACATACTATCGATGTGCAATATTTTATTTTTTCAACCGATAATGTGGGATTGATTGCTTGCGACTATTTAATTCGTGCAGCAGATCGCGGAGTTAAAGTGCGCGTTTTAGTGGATGATTTATTGGTTGAAGCAGGTTCCCATGAACTGTTAACCTTTGCATCACATCCTAATATTGAGCTTAAAATCTATAATCCCGGAGTTAACCTCAATAAAAACATCGTGCAAAAGATGAATGCCTTCAGGAAAGATTTTCGTGGAGCCAATCAACGTATGCATAATAAAACGTTTACAGTAGATGGTCAAGTTGTTATAACTGGCGGTCGAAATATTGCTGACGAATATTTTGATTATGACCATGAATATAATTTTCGCGACCGCGATGTGTTGTTAATCGGTAAAGCTGTTGCAGTAGTTCAAAATTCATTTGAAACATTTTGGAACAGCAGTTTAAGTGTACCGGTATCCCAAATTATTCAAGATTCAACTGTTCATGCTTCTGATCCAAAACGATTCGATCGCTTACATGCCTATGCCTGCGATACGGTTA
>JAHEYX010000314.1 GCA_023251415.1 Chitinophagales bacterium | reverse complement strand
CAATTTAGTACTTGCTGTAAAACTGCTGTTGCGCATAAACTTATCTGTTGCCGTTGAATAGCTCAATTGGTAGTTTAAAAAACTCATTACCGGAAATTGTGCCCGTTGTGTTTTTGCTGTTGATTTTAATCGATCATTCGTGTAATTTGCGTTGTACAAGTAACTTGAATACGGATAATAATAAATAATGGCGTTGCGGTAATCATACCAAGTGCGCGTTCCGCCTTCATGGGTATTAATCCATAAAGTTCCATCAACTATATTCTTCGTATGCAAATAATGACCGTCGACATGTACTCCTAATTTCGCGCCATCAACTCCGCTCCAGCCAATTGCCGGGCGCCAATGCATTTGATACACATTGCGGTTGTTCGGTTGATTCAACAAATAATCAAACTTGATACTCAAATTACCCAAGTCCGAATTATCGGCAGGGTTAATATCGGCTAAACGATTGGTCGTATCAATGACCACATCTTCAATACCATTCGGTACCGTTATTTTAAACGCATATTTGGTATTGATTTTTCCCCAACCATACCACTTAGGTAACACAATAGCATTCGTTTGTTTAACAAACCAAGTATTGGGTATGTGATAATTCATTTTCTGCCCTTTGCCGTCTATAACTGTAATATCAAGCGGCATTTGCATTTCTCCTTTGCGTTTCAACGAAATTGTATAAGTGTTGTCTTTTCCGGAATGCACATTTTCCACCGCATAATCAATGGTTTTGCTGGTTTCCATCCACTGATCAAAAAACCAATTCAAATCAACATGGGTATAACGAATAATGCTGTTTCTAAAATCTTCGGGATATGGATGTGCAATTTTCCATTGATCAAAATAATGATGCATAGCCGACCAGAATAAGCTATCACCCAGCACGTATTGCAAATTAAACAACATCGTACTGGTTTTAAAATAGACATTACGGTATCCGCCTCCATGCCCTAAAGCCGCGTTAAAATCATCACTGTGGGTATTCAAGGTAGATGTTTCATGACGCACCGCATCTTGCATATACCCGTTATACGTTTCAGAATTCATGATTAAATCGGGCTCGCGGTGTTTAGCAGCATAGGTTTTGGCTTTAGCACCGGTTAAGCGATACGGGCCATCCAAAGCTGCACAAGCGTTAGTATTTAAGAATTGTGTGAAGCCTTCATCCAACATAGCGCGGTAGGTTTCGTTGTTTCCAACCATTCCAAAAAACCAATTGTGCCCAACTTCATGCGCCAATAAATCGCGGTAGCCCGGATCAGAACCACCATCTAAGGTTAACATCGGGTATTCCATGCCGTCTTGTGCATCGGCTACTACCATTTTCGGATAAGCATACATGCCAATACGTTTACTATAATATTCAATCACTTTAGCCGTATAATCAGCGGCATTTTGCCAACCCCCGGCATGACTTTCCTGTGCTAAGGCAATAACAGTTATTCCATTCCAGGTAGCTTCACCAATGCGGTACGACGGATCGGCAGTCCAGGCTACATCATGCACGTTTTCAGCATGGTACTTCCAGGTTTTACGCTGACTGTGTACATAAGGAAGCAGCGGCATCGTATCGTTCTTTTCTTTCTTTTTAGCAAAATTCTTAATGTCGAGCTTTTGACGTAAATCTGCCGGTAATACTTCATCCTTATTTTGCAACCAACCTGTCGCTTCTACTACATAATTGGAGCTAAACGTTAAACTTAAATCGAAGGTGCCATAATCACCATAAAACTCTTTACCCAAATGCTGTTGCGTATCCCAACCAAATTTAGCATCATACACACAAATACGCGGGTACCAATGCACCCCGTCATAATGACGATACCCGGCTTGATCTTTATGTCCGGCAACATCAAATTTTTTCATTCTACGGCGTTGATTACCGCTGTCGAAATAGGTTTTAAATTGAATGGCAAATTCTATGGAAGTATTGGGTGCTAAAGGATGTGGCAACTTTACTTGCAATATGGTATTATCCAAAAGGGTAGTAACCGGCTGTCCGTCTACTTTAATGTCTTCGATTACGGTTCCCATTTTATTGGCTTCGTACTTTTTACCCCATTGGGTATAGAAGTAGTTTTCCTTATTCAATTCGTCTAAATATGAACCGGGTTGAAAAGCATTTTGGTACAAATGGAAATACACCACTTTTAACGTATCGGGCGAATTGTTCCAATATTCCAATTGCTCTGAACCGCTAACAATATCCGTTACTTCATCCACATCAGCCTGAATGTTATATTGTACATCTTGTTGCCAATAACCGGCTGTGGGCATACGGTTACGCCAATAGTAAGGATTATCGTCCTGACGATAAGTATTTGGGGGCTGACGATCATTGAAAGGTGTCCGCATCATTCGCGGTTGCGCACTCGGATAATTGGGCTGTGCGGCAAGACAATTAATAAAACTCGCAAGTCCAACTAACAATACTAAGGCTTTCTGCATAAAGGTTGATTTAAATAGAAGTTACAATAATAACTTACTAAAGTTAAATCTTTATGCGAATTTATACACGAACTGGGGAAAAGAATTTTACTGCAATTGAAATTTGATTTCTGCCAATCGCTTGACTTTGCTATTTAGTATGCATCACCACTATATCATTGATAGTAGCCGATAAATCGTCGATGTTGTGGGTATTATACGTGATCGACAATTGTAAGTCGGGGTACTTGGATTTATATACACAAGTTAATTCGTTGGTGGTGCCGGAAACTTCAATCGGACTGCCTAATTTTAATTCTATTTCGCCACGGGTTAAGTTAAAGCTCAATTGTTCTGGCAATTGCTCTTCGTATTGTTTGAAAGCTTCGCCCAAAAACAAGCGATTATTAAACAAGCGTATCGATTTCAAGGCATTGTTCTTTCCAAATGTGAAGCTCACGCCTTTATCGGCATTGCTCATTTCATAACAATCGCTATAGTTATGTAAAGTGTAATTTGGAAACATGTGCGACATATACTCGCTCATATTGCGGTCGGTATTAATTTTACCAATGAACGTGTACAATAAGTATTCACTATCTACTGTCTTTTCTTTAGGGGTTGTGTTGCCGGTAGTTCCGCTTTTTACAGCGCTGGAGTCTTTATCGTTTTTCATTAACACGATATCTTCCATTTTAGCGGCATAATCATCTGCATTGGGGGTTTGATAGGTGATGATCATCGTATAATTCTCGAAATCGATTTGATAATTCGCATTCAAACTGCTGCTAAATACCGGAGTGGAAACCATAACCGGCTTTCCTAGTTTATTCTCGATTTGCTCGCGTGTATCTTCAAAGCTAATGTCTTGCGGTAACGCGTACGGGTATTGCATTATGGCCGAACCCAAGAAATACTTATTGCTAAAGAAGTGTACTTGCTCGACGTAGTTTTTTGAATTCACCACAAACGCGAAACCCTTTTCATAACAAGTGTACACAATATTGCTTTCGATAGCGTTTTGTTGATAGCTTTTCGACAAGCCATTAATCAATTCCTGCACTTTACTGTTGCCAAATGGAAGTCCCAAGATTTCATAAAACTCGTTTCCGCTTGGAATCAATGGAGCGTACTCCGGTTGAGTAACATCCGATGTAACAGTACCTACAGCAGCAGTAGGTGTAAAAAATAACGGATTGGCAGTGGGAGCAGGGGTATTCGTTTTTGGAACAGAAGATACATTCGTTGACGCTACCTTTTTTTTACCGGTAGCATAAGACGGAAGTACATGAATACCAATTAACAAAACCAACCAAACCGAATATTTCATCCGTATTTATAAATTTGACAACAAAAATTTAATTTCGAATATGAACAACTCTATTAAAAATGTTGTTCATTTGCAGT
>JAHEYX010000313.1 GCA_023251415.1 Chitinophagales bacterium | reverse complement strand
TTTTGATGCCCTTATTCGTAATGGTGGTAATCGTGGTTTGCAACCGCAAGTTATTTTAGCCGGTTCATACAACTTTAATCCTTGGGCCGTACATGTTGAAGAAATTCCAATGACCGAAATCCCGATTGGTTATGTTGGTGTGGTAATTTCATACATTGGTCAAGAAGGTCATGACCTTACCGGTGCTGAATTTAAACACGGTAATATTGTAGAAAAAGGTTACAAAGGTGTTTGGTTAGAACCATTAGGACCGGGTAAATATCCGATCAATAAATACATCATGAAAGTTGAATTGGTGCCAACCACTAACTTGGTGTTGAATTGGGCCTCTGCTCGTAGCGAAGCACATAACCTCGATAAAAATTTATCTACGATTACTGTTCGTTCGAAAGACGGTTTCCCTTTTAATCTCGATGTGGCGCAAATTATTCATGTGCCTACAACCGAGGCTCCTAAAGTAATTGCACGTTTCGGAAATATGGTTAACCTCGTATCGCAAGTACTGGAACCTACTATAGGTAACTACTTCCGCAACTCGGCACAAGGCAGCGATGTGATTGCCTTCTTAAGCACCCGTAAAGAACGTCAAGAATCAGCCAAAGAGCACATTAAAAAAGTATTGGATGAATACAATGTGAATGCCGTTGATACTTTAATAGGTGATATCGTTCCGCCAGAATCGCTGATGAAAACATTAACCGATCGTAAAATTGCTGAAGAACAAAAAGTAACCTACGAAACACAAAAGCAAGCCCAAGAAACGCGTCAAGGGATGGAGAAAGAAACAGCCATTGCCGAAATGCAAAAAGATATTGTGAAAGCCCAACAAAGTGTTGAAATTGCTGAACGCACTGCCAATGCAACTGTTAAAAAATCGGAAGGTGATGCAGCCAGTGTGAAATTAGCTGTGAGTGCCGAAGCAGAAGCTACTAAATTAAGAGCATTTGCGGAAGCCGAAGCCACGAAAGCCCGTGCACAAGCCGAAGCAGAAGCTACTAAACTTAAAGCTGCTGCCGAAGCCGAACAAATTAACTTAACCGGTGATGCCGAAGCCGGAAAAATCTTAGCAGTAGGTAAATCAACTGCAGAAGCCTATGAATTAGCCGTGAATGCCTTAGGTGGTGATAATTTTACGCGTTTTAAAATTACCGAAGAATTAGCGAAAGGACATATAAAATTGATTCCGGATGTTTTAATCGGTGGCAGCAATGGTAACAGCAATGCCATGGATGGTTTATTGGGATTGAAACTCATGCAAATGATCGACCCTAAAAAACAATCCGAATCCGGTAAAGAATAAACGGATATTTCTTCACTTATCGTTTTCGTAAATCGGTTATTGATTAAGCCTGTTGATTCGGAAACGACACCGCGATTGAATAAAATAAGTTGAATTTTAAATGGACCAGTTGTTTAAATAGTTAAACAATTGGTCCATTTTTATTTTATGCTTGAAACACATACACACCAAATCTATTGCAAACAAAGCCTTTACGGATGAGGCTTTTGAGCAATTGAAGCATTTATTAAATACCCGTATGATACGCCTTTTCCTGCTGCTTTTTTTTCAAAAAGGGCATAAACATTTTTAATGCATTCTTGTTTATTTTCAAAAACACGACATGCAAAACCCAATTCAAGAACTGCAAGAGCGCATCGCTCCTTTGCGAAAGCAAATCATTCAACATCCACTTTATTCCATTCTCAAGCACCCTGATGACATCCGCATTTTTATGCAGTTTCACATATATGCGGTTTGGGATTTTATGTCGCTTTTAAAAAGCTTGCAGCAAGATTTAACCTGTACTCAAGTGCCGTGGTTCCCGGTTGGAGATGCTACCACCCGTTATTTAATCAATGAAATTGTTTTGGGGGAAGAAGCTGATGTTGATTTGCAAGGCCGTCGCAAGAGTCATTTTGAACTGTACTTGGCTGCTATGGCTGAATGTGGAGCTGACAGTACTACATTTCTAAATTTTATTGAACACTTCAAAAGCAGTAAGCAATTGGATTTTGCTTTACAAGCATCGAAAAATCCGGAGGCGGCGGCTGCCTTTGTTCGTTCTACTTTTCAATTGGCTTTAAGCAATAAAACGCCTATTAAAGCGGCTGTCTTTACTTTCGGTAGAGAGGATTTGATTCCGAAGATGTTTTACAGTTTGGTAAAGGATTGTGCGGCCAATTTCCCAAACACTTTGAGTACGTTTAATTATTATTTAGAACGTCATATCGAAGTGGATGGCGATCATCACAGTCAATTGGCTTTGCAAATGACTCAACAATTGTGTGGTGATGATGCCGCATTATGGCAAGAAGCCACCACTGCTGTTATAGACTCGTTGCAAATGCGCATTCAACTTTGGGACGGTGCTTATCAAGCCATTCAACTGCAGCAGCAAAATGCTGTACTTGTTTAAGCCATTTTAGAAATTATTTTATTCAGGTACTAAGTCGCTTGTCACCGAACTTTTAATTAGCTTGGCAATTTCGTCCCAAATGGGCTTTAACTGTTTTACTACCGGGTGCTACTTATCGGGAACTCAATAAAGACCGCGGTTACGAAGGCTTGATAATCGGATTACAGTATTGGATACACCCCAAATTATGGTTGATGTTGGGTACAGGATTAACTTTTGATGCTGCTGCCTTTTACACCGTTAAAGACCCTAAAAAAGCTGCTTTCTATACAGGATTGCCTGCTTATTCGACAGCACTTGGTTATCAACTTTACCATTTCAAAAAACTGCAAGTCGATTTGCATTACCGCTTATTTTATGGCGAAGTAAATGCCTCAAACGGCTTACGATCGGGACTTGCCAATACGTTACTGGTTGGATTAAATTGGCAAATTGCACCAAACTCCCATCATTAACCGATTTATAGAAAGTTATTGTTTAGAAATTCTTCGGTTTTCGAAAAGCAAATACGTGCATTTTCTTATATTTGCGCCTCCAAACATTAAACATTTTATAAATGAATGATTTAGAGCGCTACTTTCGTCAAAATGACAAACGACTGATTCACAAATGGGCGCATTATTTTGATATTTACGACAGCCATTTCAGCCGTTTTCGCAACAAGGAAGTAACAATTTTAGAAATTGGTGTTTCTCAAGGGGGCAGTTTACAAATGTGGAAGAATTATTTTGGTGATAAAGCCAAAATTTATGGGGTTGATATCAATCCGTATTGTAAACAACTGGAGGAAGAAAATATAGAAATTTTTATTGGCTCACAAGAAGATCGTAATTTCTTACGCACCATTAAAAGTAAAATTCCGCAAGTTGATATCTTAATTGACGATGGCGGACATACCATGCAACAGCAAATTGTAACCTTTGAAGAACTCTTCGATATGGTTAAACCAGATGGGGTTTATTTGTGTGAAGATTTGCATACTTCTTATTGGTTGACTTATGGTGGCGGACATAAACGTCACGGCTCTTTCATCGAATACAGTAAAAATTTTATTGATTATATCAATGCTTGGCATTCTGAACAACGTTCGTTACAAGTAAACGACTTTACACGCAGCGTAAATTCATTGCATTATTATGATAGTATTTTGGTGGTAGAAAAGAAAAAAATGAAACCGCCGGTTAATGAAAAATCAGGTCATATTTCATTCAAAGTACCGGGCAAAGAATTGGGCTTTTACGGAAAAGTAATGCGCCGTTTAAAATTGAAAAATCGTTTTTACGGGGTAATAAATGGCATTTTGCGCTTTTTCCGTTTACGCGGATTCAGTTGGGAATACAGAAATTAATAAGCACAGTAAGCTTTAACTTTTTACCGCAATTAGTAGTTCATTCTACTTTAAACAAGCTGTTTCGGCTCGTACAAGTACTAT
>JAHEYX010000312.1 GCA_023251415.1 Chitinophagales bacterium | reverse complement strand
AACTGAAGATTTATTGAGTAAAATAATGAAAGGTTAAAATACTACGCATAACAAGAGCTACCCAAAATTGGCGGTTCAGTGGTTAAATGAAGCTTTGTGCTTCGTATCAAGTGCCATACTCTTCCTACTTTTTTGTATTGACATAAAAACTGTATCTTCATATCGCACTACTAAAGTAGGTTAGCTTGCTCATTGCACTAATCCCTAAAACAAACACCTAGCTCAAAAGAAGCCTTTTTTAAAATGCCCAACCCTAGTCCCCTACCCATTTTAGCTTTTAAGACCGCAGCATCATTTGAAACTTGGTTGGCTAAACATCACGCCAATTCAACCGGACTTTGGTTAAAACTATATAAGAAAAATTCCGGGCAACAAAGCATTACTTATGCCGAAGCTCTTGATGTAGCACTTTGTTACGGATGGATTGATAGTCAAAAACTTTCACATGACGAACTAGCTTGGTTGCAGAAGTTTTGTCCCAGAACAGCTAAAAGTATTTGGTCTAAAGTAAATATTGGACACGTTGAACGTTTAATCAAATCTTCTAAAATGCAAGCTGCCGGATTATTAGCCGTTGAAAAAGCCAAAGCAGATGGTAGATGGGAAAAGGCCTACGACTCGCCCAGTAAAATGACTATACCGGATGAATTTCTTAATGAACTTCATAAAAACAAAAAAGCAGCAACGTTTTTTAAAACGCTCAATAAAACGAATCTATTCGCCATCGGATTTCGGCTTCAAACTGCTAAAAAACAAGAAACAAAAGTTAAACGAATGAAGGACATCATTGAAAAATTGGCGAAAGGCGAGAAATTTCATTAAGCTATATTTAGCAGTGGGATAGATTGGAAGCTTGATTACTAGAAATAGGTTGATAGCTCTTTTAATGAGATAAATCGCTAATGCTTTGCTCCCCCAATTTAAACTTTAATTTTGTAAAATTAATTACCAACTAGCTATTCACCATTAACGCATCCACAACTAATGATTGTAGAAGTAATTTCACAAAACAATTTAGCGGCAATAACTACCCTTGCTTTAGCACTTTGGCCTGATTGTACGTACGAAGCGGAATTGGAGCATTACAAAACAATAATTACTGCTTCGAATGAAGTTTGCTTTACGGTAAAACTACAAGATCAATATATAGCCTTTATTCATATTAGTGCTCATCACGATTATGTAGAAGGTGCTATTACATTGCCTGTTGCCTATATAGAAGGAATTTATGTACATGCGAATTACAGGAAACATGGTATAGCTCGCGTTTTACTAAATGAGGCTTATGCCTGGGCTAAACAAAAAGGATTTAAACAAATTGCTTCCGATACTGAAATTGAAAATCAAACAAGCATAGCTTTTCATAAAAATAACGGATTTGAAGTAATGGAACGAAAAGTATGCTTCATTAAATCATTGCATTAAAAATCCATTTTATAAAACAACAGTTGTAAATTAGTGTACTAAATTTGGTTCATCCCATAACTTAATATGTTACTGCTATTCACTTCAACCAAACCCTCACACAACGCATTTTTAACGAAGTCTATCATCGATAAGGCATACGCAGCTTATGTAATTCCAAAAACATGGCTTTCAATATTCGTATTATTCGTTGTTATGATAAGCGCAAACCTATCCCTGGCACAACGTATCGATTCTACAAGAGTAAGGGGCAGCATAACACATGACACCTTTTATATTATTCACGAACAAATTCCAAAAAGTAAATTCTTAGGCAACTCGTGGTATACCGCTATTGCTTATAATCGTACTAAAACAAATGAATTTGATTTCAACTTGGGACGCACGTATGGTTCATCGTTCTGTGGAGGGGCCGGATGCAATTTTACCATTCGTTCTTGGGGACTAGGATATGGAATAGCCTTTAACAACGGGAAAACCAGTCAATTGCTTAAAGCCTTTTGGGAATATACCACTTTTTATTTGCCGCCCCTTGGGATACGAACTGATTATATATACGACCTTACAACAAATTCGCATTATCTGCGCCCTTCCCTCGGTATTTCATTGTTTCGTTTAGATTTGTTATACCATTATACATTTAAGCTAAGTGGAAATGAAAACTTGTTTAAACATGGTATAACCGTTCGCTACAAATATTTTTTTAAGCAAAAAAACTGGCAAAAGAATTATCCGAACCGCTGCTAAAACCATTAAATAAATCAACTAATAAGCTGCAAGTATTTAACATCATTAAATACTAATGACTCAGGTAGTACTAATTATCGTTTGTACTTAAATCCGATTCCTATCTTCCTTACTAGTTAACGACAATAAGAAATAAAAGTTAATTTCGATTAAACACCTCGCAATACAATTATAATTTAATTAAAGACTTTAACCTGATTTGAAGCTCTTCCAATCAACTTTTCTACACTATATTTTAAACTTAGGCAAAAGAGAATTACTTTAGTCGGCCCAAAGCAAAGCACATTTTACAAAAATGAAAGAAGAAATCATAATTATCGGTTATAGCGGTCATGCTTATGTGGTTTGTGATATACTCGAACAAGCCGGTGCTGTTGTTTATGGCTATGGCGACAGTACCGAAAAAGCACTCAATCCGTTTAACCTGGTTTATATTGGCAATGAGCGTGAAGATGCTGTTTTAGCTGCCCATTTCAACTATGCTTATTTTGTGAGTATCGGTGAAAACAAAATTCGCCGCCGTGTATTTGAAAACCTGCAAGCTAAAGGCCTTCATTTTTGCAATGCTTTTCATCCCAGTGCAAGTATCGCTTCAAAAGTAGTTACCGGTACCGCCACCATGTTAGGTGCCGGAGTTAAAATTAGTCCGTTAGTACGCATAGGCACCGGAGTGATTTTAAATACCGGGTGTATAGTAGAACACGAGTGCAGTATCGGCGATTTTGTACATATTGCTCCCGGAACTGTTTTGTGTGGTAATGTAAGCGTAGGCGAAAACACCTTTATCGGTGCTAACTCGGTTGTAAAACAAGATATTAAAATAGGAAAAGATTGTATTATTGGAGCCGGAAGTGTGGTAATTAAAGATGTTCCCGATCATTCGATTATTGCAGGTAATCCTGCCAAATCTATAAAAAAATGAATTTAAGTAAAATATGCATTCGTGAAAGCTGGAGCATACGCGAAACTTTAAAACGATTCAACGAATTGGCTCCTGAAGCCTTAATTCAAACCACCTTATTCGTACTTAACGATAAAGAACAATTGTGTGGCGTTTTAACAGAGGGCGATATTCGTCGAGCCATGATTAAAAACATCAGCTTAGAAAAAAAGGTGACGGAATGCATGAATCGGCAATTCAAGTTTTTTAATAAAAACAATTACAACTCGACCTATGTAAACGATTTGAAGAAAAAGAAAATTCGTTTTGTACCCTATTTGAATACCGATAAAACCATCTTAAAATTAGTCGATTTAGAATTATTGAAATCGGTATTGCCCGTTGATGCCGTGATTATGGCCGGTGGTAAAGGCGAACGTTTACGTCCCCTAACGGCAGATACCCCCAAACCTATGCTTAAGGTAGGTGAAAAACCGATTTTAGAACATACCCTCGATCGTTTAAGTTCGTATGGGGTGCATCGTTTTTATTTAAGCGTCAATTATTTAAAAGAAAGTATTCAAGGTTATTTTAAAGACGGCAGCAGTAAAGGCATTCAAATCGAATACATCCACGAAGAACAACCCTTAGGAACCATTGGCAGTATGGCATTGGTAAAAAAATACCAATCCGAATACATCTTATTACAAAACGCCGATTTATTAACCAATATTGATTACGAAGCGTTTTTTAATGCCTGTATAAAAGCAAAAGCCGAATTAGCCATTGCCACTATCAATTATCATGTG
>JAHEYX010000030.1 GCA_023251415.1 Chitinophagales bacterium | reverse complement strand
ATTGAATGTTCTTAGCTTCATTACCTACATTATCGGTATAACCCGATAATTTTAATTTGTATTTGCGGTTAGCTAACATCAATTGCGCTACGCTATCCAACGAAGCATACGAACGTTCATCAATAACCGAGCGGTTGTTTTCAAATAATAAATTCTGAACAGCCATACTTACCAATGCTTGTTCGGCTTCCGGAATTTTCTTTTCCGGGCAACCATGATTTTCTTCTGTACCTTTTTGATTCGGACATTGATCGTCGATATCAGCGATACCATCTTTGTCTTTATCCGGACAGCCATTTAATTCTTTCGATCCGGCTTTTGTTGGACAACGATCTACATTATCAGCGATACCATCTTTATCGGTATCCGGACAACCTTCCAATTCTTTTGATCCCGGTTCTGCAGGACACTTATCTATATCATCTGTTAATCCATCACGATCGGTATCCGGACAGCCAAATGTTTTCTTATCGCCGGCTTTATCCGGACATTTATCATCTTTATCGGCTACTCCATCTTTATCTTTATCCGGACAGCCTTTAGTAGCTTTTAATCCAGCTACATCCGGACATTCATCCAAGGAGTCAGTAATACCATCTTTATCGGCATCCGGACATCCTTGTAATTTAATTGTTCCCGGTTTATCCGGACATTTATCCAAATTATCAGGTATACTATCATTATCACGATCCGGACAACCTTCAAACAAACAAGTACCTTTTTCACTAGGACATTTATCTAACTTATCACTCACCTTATCTTTATCCTTATCACGTTTCATGTGTTTAGCAATATCGATACAAGCTCCTATATAAAAATCGGCTCCTCTAATTTTACCGATTCCTAAAAAGCCGCCGATGTTATCAGTACCAACAAACACAGGTCCTAAGCGCGCTCCAAAACCAACTTCTGCATACTTAAATGCCGGATGAATGACTACAGGCATAGCTGCTTCAAACCAACGGTGTTCGTAACGTGGTGTTATGGTTAGTGTTGAACCAAATCGGCTGCCATCGCTGTATTTGCGACGTAAGGATTGAATATAAGTCATGTTTACATAAACATGATTTCTCACCATATAATCTGCTTGCAATACCAAAACAGTTGGCAAATGTGCCTTATAAGGTTTGCTCTCCGGATTAATGCCTCCAATGATGCTGTTCAAAGAACTAACGATATCATTGGAATTGTGAATTTTTAAGGTATCGGAATGTCCCCAAAACACTGTATCAACTGCAGAAGTATAAGCCTTCCCATTTTTAACATCAAATGTTTTTACATTTTTGTTATTATAGGTGATATGGCCAATGTCGTTAATGGAAAAACCCAGCTTTAATTTGTATTTATTCACTTCCGGATTACGGTGCTTTTGACAATCCATAGTGTAGAAATAGCGACGTTTAGGGCGCCATTCGTATTGGGCTCCAATATCAAAACCCAAACCACCGCCTAATTTTTCACTTCCAAAAAACCATTTTTTTATGGTTTGTTTCGGATCAATATTAGCTGCATTTTTTAATGAATCAATCCCAAAATAATTTTCACTGGTATAGGTTACAGTTCCATCCGTTTGAAAAGCCACTACACTGTCGTGACCGGCAAATCGAAAATCCAATTGTCGATTGGTATAATTGAAAATGAACAAGCCGCGCTCACGCTTAATGGAAGCCCCGGCTTTTAAAAAGTGTTGTTTCTTATCATAAACCACTCTTGCATAGCTCAGCGCAAATTCAGAATACATGTTCACATTCAACTTGAAGCGATCATCCGGCGTACCGTTATACAAATTCAATTGCCCTTCTTTCCAACCGTTTCTCAAGGTGGTAATTAATGGTTCAGCAACATCATAAACCGAAAACATGGTACGCATACGTGTAGTTAAGGCAACCGTATTTTTTTCATTCCAAGAAACCATCAATGCCGGTCCACGACTATCCGAGCTGAAATCGAAATTGTGATCTTTACCATTGTTATTGACAATGAAATAATTCTCCCAATTCGGGTCTTGCGATTTAATGTAGGTCATGATCGGTGTAGTCGAAGAATAATACATGTAATCGTTACGAAAACTTAAGCCTTGACCAAATGCATTTAAATAAATAAACTGGCGAGAATCGGCACCGGAAGCAGGATTTAATATCATTCCGTTGGTTCCGGAATAATTACTTCCGGCATAAGGTGCAAAGTTTTGCGCTGTTGTTTGTTGACTGGTTGTCAACTCCATTAAAAGAATAGCTAAAAAGAGAAGTAATTTATTTTTCATGTCGCATTTTTAGACGCTATAAACTTAGCAATAAATTTTAAAGTGAGAGCCAAAATTAGGTGAATTAGCAGATTTTAAGGGCTAAGTTGATTTTTTAACATTGCATTTGCATAAACTTGTTCGGCAGCTTTCAAGGTTAGCATTAAGGGTTGAATAATCCCACCCTGATCCAAACGATTGTTTTTGCATAAAGGATCTGTTTTGTAGTAATAAAGCGATCGAGCCAGACCATTATTCCACTCTATGCAACAAGAATCAGTTATCAGTTGAAAGGTTTGATTGATAAAGGTTATGGCGTTGCGATGGTGTATGTTCGTATCCAATACACTTTTTCCAAAACTCATAAACTTGCCTTTATACCCACATGCTTGTAATACTGTTGGCAGAATGTCAATTTGTTGAGTAACCGAATTGAAAGTAGCCGGTAAACATTTTTTGCCCGGATAATAGTACAAAATCGGAATTTGAAAAGCGCCCAGTCGTGTACCGTATTGAGGCGCCTCGGAGATGCTGCTGTGATCAGCCGTGATGATGAAAAGCGTATGTTGGGCCCATGCTGCTTTACTAATGCTATGGAAAAAATCACGCAATGCTAAATCCGTATATGCTACCGTAGTTTCAATGGGTAAACTTGCATCCGGCAATTTACCTTCGTAACCGGGAGGAATGGCATACGGATGATGCGAGGACAGTGTAAAAACGGTGCTGAAAAAAGGCTGAGGAGTTTGATTCAACTGCCCGGCCATGTATTGTAAGAATGGCCTATCCCAAATACCCCAATTGCCATCGTAATCGCGGTCTTTTTCAGGATATTCACTGCGCCCAAAGTAGTTTGTCATACCACAACGCTTACTAAAGGCATCAAACTTCATCGTTCCATTATTGCCACCATGATAAAATGAAGTCGTATAGCCCATTTGTTGTAAATAGGTGCCTAAGCCGGTTATGGAATCTGCCTGATAAGCCGAGTTGTAAAAACAATCTTCCATCCAAGTAGGCAAGGATGCCAATACTGCGCAAATACCTTCATTGCTGTGTTTGGCATTGGCGTAAGCATTGGTACAAATCATTCCCTCCCGACAAAGCGAATCGAAAAAAGGTGTATAAGGCTTTCCGGGATTAAAATAGCCAACGTATTCCTTACTTAAGCTTTCCCAAATAATGAGCACTACATTTAGTTTAGTGGTATCTAAGGCTGCTCCATAAGCAGTACCGCTATGTTTAATGGGATACACTTGTTCAGCTACAGAGGCATCGAAATAGTGCTGCTCTTGTAAAGGCGCCTCCAAGCAAGATGCGGCAAAAACGAAGGTGGTACTGGTATGAAGCGGAATAAATCGACTTTCACCATAACGTGCAGCATCTTTAACGCTTAACAATTGCTGATCGGATGTAACCCAAATTAGTTTTGCCAACACCACAAACAAGGCTAAAAAACAGCATTGAGCGAAATAGTATAATGCATTAAATGTTGGAGTTTGAATAGCTTGCAAACGTTTATTGCTTCTACCATACCAAACAGTGCTGAGCACCAATAGGATGATGAGTAAAATCCACAAGTACCAAAACGATTTGATGTACATACCCAATTGTCCGGTTCCTTCTGCACCAACGGCCAAAGCCCCTACAGTAGTGCGCTTTAAGTTATAAGGAAAATAAGCCGTATCAATGAGTTCTAAAATAAATACCGGCAAATGACTGATTACAAAAACAACTTGCAGGAAACGTTGGTAACCCTTCTTATAAAATAACGGAAATGCAATAAAATGCAAGATAATCAGCACAGCATTTGCCAGTAGAAGAGCCGCTATGTCGTATCGAATGGCATATACAAATTGTGTGACTATACCCGTAAAACCGAGTACCGAAAACCAATGCCAATTGTAAATTAAAAAAATGACGCGCAACAGTTGCAAGAGCCCCCAACTAATGAAAAGCCTGTTTAAAAGCACTTTCAGTGGTATTATCAATTCAGCTGAACGTTTCATTGGTTTACAGTTTCAAATAAAGTAGGTAAATAAAATGGGGCTAACAGCGATTTAAATTCAGCAGTATAGTTACCACTTTCTGTTTTAATAATCACTGAAGCTTGCGATGGCTCAGGTTGGGATTGACTGATTACAAACACCGCCAATTTAGCTGCTTTACCGGAATCATACTGAATCGCAATTGCCGCTGACTTTAATTGGTGTACTGCAAGTAATTTTTCCAATTCTGTTTGCCTTTTAATGGGAAGCAGCAAATAACAAAATCCGTTTGGTTTAAGCAATTGCGTTATACAGTACAACAGTTCTTTTAAACTCAATTGTGTACTGTGGCGAGCAACTTGTGCATTCGATTTAATACTAGGTAAATCATTTTCAAAAAACGGCGGATTACAAATTACCAAGTCATAACACTGTGTTGCAGAGGCAGTAAAGGCTTGAATACTGCTCGTATGCAATTTTAGGCGTTCAGTCCAAGTAGTTGTATCAAAATTAGTTTGGGCTTGAGCCGCAGCGGCTTCATCCACTTCAACCGCATCAATTTTAGCCGGATGTTGTTGTGCCAAAAACAAACTCAGTAAACCGGTGCCGGTGCCGATGTCTAAGAAACGAGCGCCAATAGGTAATTGCACAGCCTGCGTTGCTGCTAAGGCTCCTAAAATACAGGCATCCGTGCTTACCTTCATGGCACATCGGTCCTGGCGGATAGTAAATCTCCGAAATTGAAAATAGGAATTACTCATAATGCCGGTTGGGCTTTATAACGTAAGCGCAATAATAAAGTGAGTAAAATTATTGCACAACCTTGATGCGCAACCGCCCATACTAATGTAATTTTTCCTACCGAAAGCAAGATTGTTGTAATGCCTAATGCTACTTGAACAAAAATAATGAGCAATAACCAATGCAATTCATTTACCCCTTTTTTAGTGCGGTTCAAAAACCAGAATACAACTATTGCCAAGGTTAGTACATAAGCGGTATTGCGATGAATAAATTGTATCCATGTATTGTTTTCTACAAAATTCTTAAAAAAGGAAAGCTGCTCATTCCACAAGCCCATAGGTATAAACGAACCGTTCATACTAGGCCAGGTATTAAAATTTAAGGCAGCATGACTTCCGGCCATGAATCCTCCAAACAATAGCTGTACGCCGGTTAACATTATTAAGCCATTTAAATAAGTTATGGATAAGTTGTTGGTGCGTTCGCGTTGGTTGTAGTTAAGGTAAACCCAATAGATAAAACAATAAGTAAGTAAGGCCAAAAGCAAGTGGGTACTTAAACTTAAAGGCGTAACCCATGGACGATCTTTTAAACCGGTGCTTACCATCATCCAACCTACCAATCCTTGTAATGCACCCAATGCAAACAATATGAGTAATAGTTGAACAAATGAAGCAGAGAATTTTTTACGCACTAAGAAATACAAAAAAGGCAGTAAAAATACTACGCCAATCAAACGCGCCCAAACGCGATGCAGGTATTCCCAAAAAAAGATGGATTTGAACCCGCTTAAATCCATTTCAGAATTGAGTAAATGGAATTGAGGAAATTGCTTATACTTATCAAAGGCTTCTTCCCATTGTAAATCATTGAGTGGTGGTATCCAGCCCATAATTACATTCCATTCCGTTATCGATAAACCACTTCCCGTTAAACGTGTTATTCCTCCTAATAAAACCTGTACTACTACCATCACACAACCAATCAATAACCAATAACTCACACCTTTCGAATAGGACTTAGATTCCATGTTAAAAAATTTTCACAAAGTAAAAGCATTTCCAGTGGACAATATAAGATTCAACAAAAAAATATAAATCGTTTAACAGAAATAAATCACCTTTGCGCAACAGTTAATCGAACTTATGTCTAGTACTGAACGTGATGCTTTTTATATGAACCGTTGTTTGCAACTTGCAGCATTAGGTCTGGGCGCCGTTGCTCCTAATCCAATGGTTGGGGCTGTTTTGGTTTATAACGATAAAATCATTGCCGAAGGGTATCACCAACAATACGGTGGCCCACATGCCGAGGTAAATTGTTTTTCAAATGTGAAGCCCGAAGCGGAAGCCTTAGTAAAAGAAAGTACTTTATATGTTAACCTGGAACCTTGTTGCCATTTTGGAAAAACTCCGCCCTGCAGTTCGCTTGTAATTGCTAAAGGTGTTAAAAAAGTGGTTATTGCCAATTTAGACGTCAATCCATTGGTCTCCGGTAATGGAGTGGCACAATTAAAAGCAGCCGGTATCACTGTGATAGCTGGCGTTTTAGCTGCTGCTGCACAAGCATTGAATAGTCGCTTTTTCACTTATCACCAAAAGAAACGCCCCTATCTCGTTTTGAAATGGGCTCAAAGTGCTGATCATTTTATAGGAAAAGAAAACCAACGTATTAAAATCAGTAATGAAGTAGTCGATCGCTTGGTGCATCAATGGCGCAGCGAAGAACAAGCTATTCTTGTAGGAACAAAAACGGTAATCGTTGATAATCCGCAACTCACCAACCGATATACTGCTGGTCGTAACCCCATTCGAATCGTCATTGATCAATTCCAAAAAGTACCACTCACACAGCGGGTTTTCGACCAAAGTGCTACTACCCTATTGATTAATGCGAACACCGAAAGCACGAGCAATAATGTACAAATGCTTAAGGTAGATTTTGAGAATTTTATTCCAAATTTAATGACGAAACTCTATGAACATTCCATTCAATCTGTTTTGATAGAAGGCGGTGCATTTACCTTACAACAATTTCTTGACTCCGCTTATTGGGATGAAATTCGAGTATTGGAAAATGAAAAGTTATTTTTAACTCAAGGTGTGGCAGCCCCTACTTTAAATCGAATCGCAACCGCTACAGAACAATACGGTAGTCAACACATTAAGTATTATTTCAATAAGGAAGGTGTTTAAAAAAAGTTAACTATCAGGTCATTTTTTATTAACTTTGTAACTTTGATAGTTGCTTAAAATCAAATTTGAATCAAAACGACACGACGCTTTCATGAGTATTTTAATTGATAATCTTCTTTTTATAGCTGCATATTTATTGGGTTCTATTCCAACTGCCGTTTGGGTAAGTAAATACTTTTTTAAAATAGATATTCGCGAACATGGCAGCGGTAATGCCGGCACTACTAATACGTTACGTATTTTAGGTAAAGGCCCCGGAGCTGCTGTTATGCTGGTAGATGTCTTAAAAGGTTTAGCAGCCGTTCAATTGGCTTTTTTAAGCACCAACTTGCTTCCAAAAACCGATGCTTTCATTAATTTTCAATGTTTATTAGGCATTGCAGCGGTTGTTGGACATATCTTTCCGGTGTTTGCCGGTTTCAGAGGCGGTAAAGGTATTGCCACTTTATTTGGCGTATTATTAGGCATTCATACTACGGTTGCTGTTTTATGTATGGCCATTTTCTTCGTTACCTTATTGCTTTCTCATTATGTTTCATTAAGCAGCATGATTGCCAGCATCGCTCTGCCATTAATCATTTTTATCGCTTTCAAACACGACGACCAAATTCTACTGCGTTTGTTTGCCGTTGGAGGAACCTTTTTGGTGATTGCTACGCATCAAAAAAACATTCAACGTTTATTGCGAGGCGAGGAAAGTAAAACCTTCTTATTCAAGAAGAAACAATAAGTACGATGCTACTTTATTTTAAGGCACTTGCAAACCAAACGGAACCTCCGTTAGCTTTACCCCATTGCTTTTGATAATGCCCAGGAATTTCAGGGTGATAACGCTTAATCGTTTTGGCAGCCCAAGCAATGGTCTTCTTAATGATTACTGCTTTATGATGTTGATGCAATAGCAGTACTTGAAACAAAATTTCACAGTTCGCTTTATCCAGGCCTCGTTTAACACCGTAATGACCTGTAATTCCAATTAGTCGAATAATCCAAGGGTTGGCAGTAAGCGGAATAGCTTTTAAAAAGACTAGCATTTGCTGCGGTGTTCGAACCAATGCTTCGCCCCAAACGCGTTCGCCAATTATATCGCAACTGTACCAAACCTCTTGTTGTATTATCCAATCGGCAGCAGTAGTTAGGGTTGAATGCCTGTCGTCAGCCAATTGTTTTTGCAATAGTATTCCCACCATAACATTACCGCCAATGGTATGCAAAGCCATGATGCGTTTGCAGAAAGCAATATGCAATTCAATTGGTAAATGAGCCGACAGATAATGGGCTACCGCTTCTAATACCGGAAACTTCACTTTTTTAGTAAGGTAAAGTTGATGCGTTTCATCAACAGCGGCTTCTAGTCCTTCCGTTTGAAATGCAATAATTATTCGATTGGCTACGAACAGTGCTTCCTTTTTACTGCTCAGTATAGCCATGGTGGAATGGATAGTTGTTAAAGCTTAACGAGGAAAAAACAACAACCAAGCTCCGGTGCCTAACAAGTTTAATAAGGCTAATGGAATCAAAACTTTCCAACCCAAATTCATCAACTGATCATAACGGAAACGCGGTAAAGTCCAACGAACCCACATGAATACAAAAATGAAGAAGAAAATTTTAGCGAATAAAAATCCTGTTCCAATTAAAGCGGTTAAGTTCGGGCTCAAACCCAAACGTCCGATCAAAGGCATATTATACCCTCCAAAATACAAAGTGCTCATTAAGGCAGAAGAGATAAACATGTTTACGTATTCTGCAAACAAGTAAAATCCTAATTTCATAGAACCGTATTCGGTATGATATCCGCCGATTAATTCGGTTTCGCATTCCGGTAAATCAAATGGTGCACGATTAGTTTCTGCAAACGCACAAATCATAAAAATCAAGAAACCTAAAGGCTGAATTAAAATATTCCAATGCCAACCGTGTTGTTGAGCCGCGATTTCATTTAAACTGAGTGTGCCGGTTGTCATGATTAATGCAATAATCGATAAGCCCATTGCCAATTCATAACTGATAATTTGAGAGGCTGCTCGAATAGCTCCCATTAAGGAATATTTATTGTTACTGGCCCATCCTCCTATCATGATGCCGTAAGCGCCTAAGGAAACAACGGCAAACATGAACAATAAACCAATATTAATATCAGCAATAACTAATGGAATGGTATGACCTCCAATGCTAAGTTGACTACCCCAAGGAATTACAGATCCACCCATACAAGCCAATAGCATGGCAATTGAAGGTCCTAATACAAATAGCACTTTATTAGAAAAAGCCGGGATAAATTCTTCTTTGAAAAGCAACTTCACCCCGTCGGCTAAAGGCTGCAATATACCACCCGGACCGGCACGATTGGGACCAACACGATCTTGCAACCAAGCAGCTACTTTACGTTCGGCTAATGTCGAATAAGTAGCGATTCCGAGCGAAGCACCTAATACAGAACCGGCAATAATTAATTTTTCAACCAACATGTGAAATGATTTAAGAGGGGCGAAGATACTATTTTTTGATTTTTTTTTACCTAAAAGTGAACCACATGCTAAGGTTTTTCAATCCGGCTCGCTTTAGGTTAGGACAACTTGTACTAACATTCCAAAAATGAAAGCCATTAATCGATGCAGGACTAAAATTCGTGTTATACCTTTGTCGAATGGAATTCTTTTACTCCGAAAAAAATGGATGGAATAAGTGGCTCAAGTCAATTGCTTCAAAAAAATACAGTAGTTGCTTCGTTTTGGTTGACCAAAATACCGCCAAACACTGCCTGCCGTATTTTAAAAAACAGGTAGATTTTCCATTTACATTGATTACCGTAGCGGGCGGAGAAGCTTCAAAAAATTTAAAAACGTGCACAGTTATTTGGGAAGCTTTGTTAAAAGGTGGGGCTGATCGTCATTCTTTACTGATTATTTTAGGAGGGGGCGTATTAACCGATATGGGAGCTTTTGCAGCAGCAACTTTTCAACGCGGCATACAATTTACAGTAGTTCCAACCAGCCTTATGGCCATGACCGACGCAGCCATTGGAGGTAAAACCGGAGTTAATTTTGGTCCGATAAAAAATCAAATTGGTACGTTTACCCAAGCAGAAAGCCTACTATTGGATACCCGATTTTTAAATACATTGCCGTTATTAGAGCTGCATAGCGGCTTTGCCGAATTACTCAAACACGGTATCCTTAAAGGTGGTACATATTGGAAACAACTCGCTAGCCTATCCACTCCTACTATTCCATACCTTGAAAAGCTTTTGCCCGTATCCATCTCTTATAAACAGCATATTGTTGACGCTGACGCCAAAGAAAGCGGCTTGCGGAAAGTGTTGAACTTCGGACATACCATTGGGCACGCCATTGAAAGCTTGCATTTAGCGAAAAGAAAACCAATTACGCATGGAGCTGCGGTATTGCAAGGCATGTGGGTTGAAATTGTGCTGTCGGTTGCCCATGCCGGATTGAAACCGGAAATCGCCAATCAGTTGTTTGAAGTATTGGAACGTTTTACTAAAATTCCAACTTATACAGAAAAAGAAATAAGTCTCCTTTTAAGTTACCTCCAACACGATAAAAAAAATAATTCAGGCAACTGTCAATTCGTGTTGTTAGAAGCCATAGGAAAACCGGTATTTAATCAAGTTGTTGCTCTAGATCATATTGCTCATGCCCTACGCATCTGTTAATCATCCAAACGGCCATTTACGTGGTCATGTTCAAGTTCCGGCCTCTAAAAGCATTAGCAATCGGGTGTTGCTTCTGCAAGCATTAGCCGGACAAGAACCGTTTACTATCTCGAACTTATCTTTAGCCAATGACACCCTTGTTTTACGTAAAGCCTTGCAGGAAATAGCATCCGGTGCATCAACGATTAATGTAGCTGATGCCGGTACAGCCTTTCGTTTTTTAACAGCCTACTTAAGCATTACTCCGGGCCAATGGGAATTAAGCGGTACTGCACGTTTGCACCAACGTCCAATTGCACCATTAGTAGAAGCCTTACGTTCATTAGGAGCAAGTATCGACTATATCGAACAAGAAGGTTATGCACCTTTGCGGATCAATGGCAAGCAATTACACGGTAATACGTTATCGATTGATGCCTCCATGAGCAGCCAATTTGTAACAGCCTTACTGCTTATATCGCCTGCATTTGCAAATGGTTTAACCATCAATTTAGTGAATGAAGTGAGTTCGGCCAGTTATATACACATGACTTTACAATTACTGCAACAAGCAGGAATTCAAACCGATTGGAATGCCCAATCGATACGAATTGAACCCGGAAAACCATTTTTGAAATCCTATACTGTTGAGGCCGATTGGAGCAGTATTGCCTTTTTTTATGAAATGGCTGCCTTAGCTCAAAGTGCAGAAATTATAGTTGAAGCTGTTACGCCATCCTTATTACAAGGAGATGCACAAGTTGCAACACATTTTGAAACTTATTGGGGAATTAAAAGCACTTACAAAAACGGGCATTTAATAATAACTAAAACGGCAGGAGTTGTGTATCCCCATGAGCTGCCTTGTTTAAATTTTAATACCACACCGGATTTAGCACAAGCATGGTTTGCGACTGCTGCCGGAAACGCCGTTAATTGCACACTAAGTGGCATCGGTCATTTGCTATACAAAGAAACCGATCGATTGACAGCTCTTCAAAAAGAGTTGCTAAAGTTGAATGCCACACTCAACAGCAATCAAGAAACCGATACTTATGCTTTAAGCACCAAAGGCTTACCGCGTTCATTATCGACGCTGGCTTTCGAGACTTATAAGGATCACCGCATGGCCATGGCATTGGCACCATTGGCATTAACTAAACGTCCGGTACTCATTGCCGAACCAACGGTGGTTCACAAATCATTCCCTGCATATTGGCAACAATTACAACAACTCGGATTTCAAATTCAATATCATACTTAAATGCAAACAATCACCTGTACTCCAATTGCCTTTGTTAGCAACACTCGATTAATACCGGATGATGATTATTGGGGAGGAATAATCAGCACAATTACATTAACCGATGAATTCGATCAGGAGGCTTTTTTAGGCTTATCAGGCTTTTCACATGTAGAAATCCTGTTTCATTTTCATCAAGTTGCCGCTGCTGAAATTATTCTTACCGCTGCTATACCTCGTGAGCAAGCCGATAAATACCCTCGATTAGGTGTTTTTGCACAACGTAAAAAATTAAGGCCGAACCGCTTAGGCGCAACGTGTTGTGAAATCGTAAAAATTGAAGGTACGGTATTAACCGTTAGGGGCTTAGATGCTATAAACGGCACACCGGTACTCGATATAAAACCGGTATTGAAGCAGTTTTTACCGGAACATATTACCCAACCACCTTGGGTTGATGAATTGATGAAGGATTATTGGAAGTAGTACAATTTTAAATAGTTATTAAAATAAAAAGGATTTTGTATTTTCGTACACCTTAATATATGAAAAGATGAAACCCTTCAGCAAACTTTTGTTCTTACTCCTAATCGGATTAAGTTTCAATTACGTACATGCACAATCGTATATAATCAGTCGGGACACCACGGTTTGTGTGGGGCAACCGGTTACCTTACATGCCTATTTTGATACCACTTTCACCACTTTAGGCTTAGATAGTATTGATGATGTATACAGCTCCATTCCAATTAATATTGGCTTCCCGTTTACCTTTTATGGCAATACCTATACGCAATGCCTATTATCGAGTAATGCCTACATCTGCTTTGATATTTCACAAGCCGGCAACTATTCGCAATACCCAATTGGTGCCGCCATTCCATCTACCAGTAATCCGGTAAACAGCATTTTTGGCGTGTGGCATGATGTCGATCCAAGTGTTCCGCCCAATGGCATTCGTACCTATTTAACCACTGGCATTGCACCAAATCGGAAATTCGTTTATACCTTTTGTAATGTTCCGATGTTTTCTTGCAACAGCTTAACCTTTACCGGTCAGATTATTTTATATGAAGGAAGCAATGACATTGATATACATGTCGGTAATAAAGTGGTTTGTTCGACATGGAATGGAGGTTATGCCATTTTGGGATTGCAAGATGCAACCGGTACCAATGCAGCATTTCCGGCTGGTTACAACTACCCTACCGTTTGGACAGCCACTAATCAATCCTGGCATTTCACTTGGAACGGTACAAATAATTATAATGTAAGTACCATTCCTTATAATCCTATACCGGTTAATATCGGTGGATCCTGGTTAGCCAATGGAACAAGTGTGGTTGGAACAGACAGTGTAATTACTGTAACCCCTACGGCTACCACGCAATATTCCGTTGCTTCTTTAGGATGCGCCGGTAGTACTATTGACACGGTTACTGTTACCGTAATCAATATTTCCGCAACACCTACAATAACCCCGGCCAATTGCAGTACAGGTTCGGGTGGAAATGCTATTGTTCACTTAACTTCAGCGTTTTGGCCTTTGCAATTGAATTGGTATAATGTAAACAACGGACAAAACTTAGGTGGTGCTGTAATGAGCCCTGCACATGTTAATGATACCTTACCCAATTTAAATTCGGGCCTATATGCTTATGTTATTACCGATACTTTTGGTTGTACCATAATTGATACCTTTCCAATTGCCGCAAATAACTTTCCGCCATTTACCTTCAACCAAGTAAATACCTTATGTCCTAACAGTACAGCCGGAATGGCCATTTGCCAACCCGCAAGCAACGGCTACACTTATACTTATACGTGGTCAAATGCAACGCATATGACAATTCGTCAAGTAAACAGCTCACAAGCAGATACTTTAAAAAATTGCAAAGCCGGAACATACTATGTAACCATTTCCATAGGGCCTAACTGCTCTAAAATCGATACTTTCGTTATTACAACGGTACCGTTTAGTGCCGCATTTACTTATAATCCGACATTGCCATGTGCATTGGCGCAGGTAAATTTCAGTAGTCAATCGATTGGAACAGTGAACAATTATACTTGGGTTTGGGGTGATGGAACCAGCCCCGGAAGCGGTAGTTCAACAACCCATAACTTCGCAACCGCCAATGCATTTCAAGTACAATTAATAATTCAAGGAGCAGGTGGTTGCAGCGATACGGCTAAGCATGTGGTACAAACCTTACGAAACATCAGTGCCGATTTTGCTGTTACTCCAACCCTCGCTTGTATTGGACAAACAGTTTATTGTACCGATAATTCCGATTGCTTTCCGGTTGGCTGGCAATGGCGCTTTGGAGATGGCTATGTATCCAATATAGCTAATAATGCTTCACATGCCTATGCTCAATCCGGCAATTACACCATACATTTATTAGTTGTTGATAGCCTTTGTGGAAGCGACTCGATTCAAAAAATGATAAGCATTGCACCTCCTCCTCCTATTAGTTTAGGACCTGATTGGTATACCTGTATTAATACCAGCATACCCATTACAGCAAGCACTACAGCTACTCAATACAGTTGGAGTACGGGTGCTGCCACAGCAAGCATAGTGTATTCAGTACCGCAAGACTCCTCATGGGTAACGGTAACTGTAACCAGTCAAGCCGGTTGTCAAAACAGCGACTCTGTTTTAGTGATAGGTGAAAATTGCAACGTGTTTTTACCAAGTACCTTTTCCCCTAATGGCGATCAAATAAATGATGTTTTTAAAGTATTAGGGCAACATATTGTGAGTTATGAAATGCATATTTATGATCGTTGGGGAGTGCAATTGTATGCCTATTCCGGAAGTGATTTAAATGCAGGATGGGATGGTACTTATCAAAGTAAACCGCAAGAAAATGGTACATATATTTATACCTTAAAAGCCAATTTCATCAACGGCAATTCAATAAATCGAAATGGTGATGTTACTATTCTAAAATAATAAAATTAAACAACAATGTATTATCATATTAATGACTTTTTATCGGATTGGGGTTATGAAGCAGCCGGAACAAAAAAATTATTTGCTGCAATAACTCCTGAAAAATTGAATACACGAGTATATCCCGAAGGACGCGATATGGGTACTTTAGCATGGCATATTATGATCACGTTGAAGGAAATGATGGAACATACCGGTTTAAAAATTACCGGGCCTGCTAACCAAGATTGGGACGAACAAAGTGGTCCGGAAGAACTACTTAACTGGTACACAAAAAGCAGCGATTCTTTAGTAGAACAAGTAAAGAATTGGACCGATGTCGATTTGCAAGTAAGTGATAACATGTATGGCGAATCCTGGAAAAGAGGAGTTACTTTAGATATTTTGATCAAGCACCAAGCGCATCACCGAGGACAGCTCACGGTATTAATGCGTCAAGCCGGACTACCGGTTGCCGGCATGTATGGCCCTTCTAAGGAAGAATGGAAGGCTATGAATATGGAACCTCAGAAATAACTTTAAGTTTATTGTGGTGTTAAATGTTTGC
>JAHEYX010000311.1 GCA_023251415.1 Chitinophagales bacterium | reverse complement strand
AATATTTCTGTATCAAATCCTACATCCGGCTCAATTCAAGTTACTATTCCTACCGTAGCCAATGCTACTAGTGTTAGATTGTATTGGAAACCGGTTACCGGCACAGGTTATTCATTAATCAGTTTGAATCCAACTACTTCTACCTATACTATTACAGGTCTTCAATCAGGTGTTAATTACCGTGTTTGGGCAGCCTTTGTAAACGCCAATCAAGTGTTCTATAGCCAATGGCAAACGTTGAGCACAACAATTGGTTGTACAGGTGCACCGGTTAATCCAACAGTTACGGCTATTGCCGGACATTGTTCTCGCGTCAAAGTAAAATGGCCTAATCATCCATCTGCAGCTACTGCCTTACCTTATCGCTTGTACTACCGTGTTCAAGGTTCTAGTGGTTTTAATGTTGTTGCCTGCACTACGGATAGCTTATTTGTAAATAACTTAGCAACGAATACCATCTATGAATTCTTCTACCGTGTAATATGTACCGGAGGTAACCAAATTAATTCTTTGGTAACTATTTATACTACTTGTGCCGGTCCTGCAAAACAATCCGGTTCTGCTTTAAGTGGTAATGGTGGAATATTAGAACACAATGGTCGTTACTTAGTTGATGTTGACTTCCCAACTTTAGCCACTTATGCTGATAATATAGTAGCAGATGGCAACGTTCACGAAATAAACTTAAACGAAGTAAATAATATCGACTTGAACGGTCCGGATGCAGCATTAACACAAGCACCTGCATTGGAAATGGGTATTAACGGTAACTTTAACTTGATACCAAATCCAACCAATGGTAATGTTACTGTTGATTATACTTTAGCAAACGAAGGCGATGTAATCATTCGCATTATGGATGTTCAAGGTAAACTTGTACATGAGCAATTGTTAAGTAATGCAGCTAAAACAGGTTCAGTTCAAATTAATTTAACGGAATTAAATAGCGGTGTTTATTTAGTAAATGTGAAAGGAACAGGTTATAATGAAACGAAGCGTTTGGTAGTTTCAAAATAAAAAATCCCTATATGTTAATAAACGGTCTGTTTGCCTTCGGGTAAACAGGCCGTTTTGTTTTTAGCTAAAGGGCTTGTTTCAAATTTTGAAATGGGAATGGCTGTTTTCCATACGTAGAATAAATCAAGCAGCAAATTCAAGAAGTAGGGTAGTATAGTGAATACGTTCAACTTGTTTTAGGGAGGAGCTAAGTTTTGACCTATCCTTTTTAATTAAACTCGGGTTTACATCTTCCATTTTACAGTTTTAAATCCAACTTTTCTACGTGTTGTTTGAATCCAACTTTTTAAGTTCGTTTGCTAACTTTTATGGTTTTTACTGCTTCAGCTTACGGTTGATTGCTTCCTCATTGATGTTTTATTCATGCAACTCGCTTTTTAAAGCTATCAACGCTTTGATCTTTTTTCCCCACTTTAACATCTCGGTTTCCAACTTAAACTAGTATTTTTCCAAGCCGCGTTTCTTGTTTTTCTGCTTGAAGGTGAATGCAAGCTCAGCAAGATTTCAATGCATCTTTTGCCTTCTTCACATCAACTTTTGCGTTTTTCATACCAACTTTTGCCTGCTCTACACCAACTTTTGCTTGCTCATCATTAACTTTTGCATTTTTCATACCCTCCGACGCCATTTTAAGTGCAACTTTTACCTTTTCTCGGGTTCCTGATGCCTATTCGTTGATGTCTTACGCCATTTTCAACACAACTTACACCGATTCTTTGGTCTCCGATGCCTATTCTTTTGAAACTTTCACCCCTTCAAGTCGCCCAACGCCTTTCTGTGGCTGGTTTGACAAATTTGACGCTTTTTACGACAGGTCCATTTCCTAAAACCGGCTTCGTGTTTTTTAATCAAATTGAGCAAATAGTGTAAGCATGAACATGGTTAAAATTTAATGTTTGGGTAAACTAACTAAAATGCATTTTTTGAAGTAAGTCAAAAATGCTTGACTGAAACACTAGTTGAGTTATGCACTAGACTAAAACAGTCACTCTTGACTCTTTTAATCTAGCGTTTAACGCTTTTAACATCAAGCGAAATACTAAAAGCGTTTCCGGAATGACGAAAAGAATTTCCAGAAAGACGAATAGAATTTCCGTTGATTCTTTTTGAGTAAGGTGTCTGACAAAAAGGCTTTCCGTCGACGCTATTTTTGTATAAGGTGATTCAAAAAGCGACTCCGTCGACGCTTTTCGAATTTCCGGAAAGACTACGAGTGATTCCAGCCACGCTTTTAGTGTCAACTTGTCTGTAGAGGTTTATGAAAGTAGGGTATAGGCTGTCCTTGTTAGTAGTTGTTGCTTCAATGGTATGCGATGCGTATTTAACTAGATCACAACTGGCATCACTGGTCTAGTCTATGTATTTAATTGAATTGCCGTTGAATTAAAATCTGTTAAATGAATTATTCAAAATTCGAAGAGATGAATTTAACGAACAGATTTTACAGGTAGATTTAATAATAAAGGGTATTTAATTTAAATAATAGGTGTTTAATGAGGAGGAAATAAATAGGTGAGAGGAAAGGTTTAAAATAGTGGTCTAGTTAACATAATTGCTTTTAGTTCAGAATTTACCTCGCTTTGTTATTGATTTTAATGCTATTACAAGATTAATAAAAGCTGAATTTCAAAATTAGTCGAGCAAAACAGTTAACTTAAATCAATAAATGTTTATATTATGTGGATAACTTTGTTGATATATGGCAATAATATGCTTTAGTTTTGTAGCTGACCAAGTAGTAATGCTGGCATAATGATATTTTAACGTTTCAACTACAACGTGCATTAGTAGCCTATTACTACCTAATAGTAGGTATAACAATTAAAACAAACACGCATGACAATTACATTTCTTTCCGGTTAGTTGTATTCAACTTCATTTTTGTTTACAAATGAAATTCCTTAAAATTTCGAGCTTTGAAAACGCTAAATTGTAAAACAAAAACACATACATATGACCATTCACTACAAAAAAACAATTAGCAGACTACTGTTGCCGCTGCTCTTTGTATTGCTCGGATTAACCGGGTTGAAGGCACAGACCACACTTATCAATCCAGCCGGTGACGGTGGTTTCAACAACGGTAGTACATTCGCTTCAAACGGATGGACTGTAGTAAACTCGGCAGGTGCCAATCAATGGGTTGTAGGCTCTTCTACAACAACTGCCATGGGTGCTCCATTTAGCGGAAATAAAGCTTATATTTCCAATGATGCTGGGGTTTCAAACGGTTATAATAACGGAAGTATTTCTGTAAATTATTTTTATCGTGATGTGGTTGTGCCGGCAGGTCAACCTTATCTTGTTTATTCCTTTAATTGGGTTTGTAATGGTGAGAGTGGTTGGGACATGATTCAAGTTTTTGCTGCACCAACTAGTGTTACGCCTACAGCTACTACCACTTATCCCGGTAGTGGTGTAACCACAACAAACTTAACAGGAGTAACTTTTATTAATTCATTTCATTTACAAACAACAGCTCAAACCGCTTCAGGTATGATTGTTGGCGTTCCCGGTTCAACAGTACGTATAATAATCGGTTGGAAAAATGATGGTTCTGGTGGAACTGCTCCGGCAGGTTCAATTGACAATATCTCATTAATTGCTACTTCTTCTCTTACTACAATTTCTGCAACAGCAAATGGCGGTTTATGGTCAAATGCTGCAACATGGGTTGGTGGCGTTGTTCCAACTGCCGCTAATAACGTTTCTATTCCTTCAGGTTCTGTGGTTACTGTTGACCAAGTTGTGAATGTTAATGATTTAACGAATAACGGTATCATTCAATGGAATGGTACTGCTAATGCAATGACATTAACCGGTAGCTTAATTAACAATTCCGGTGCTCGCTTCTTA
>JAHEYX010000310.1:1188-3877 GCA_023251415.1 Chitinophagales bacterium | reverse complement strand
ACTAACCAAAGCAGCAGCAGTATATTGTGGAATCATCAAGCCGCAATTCAAGCCCGGTTTATCAACCAAAAACACCGGCAAATTACGTCCTCCGCTTAACAATTGATAAGTACGTCGTTCAGAAATATTCGCCAATTCAGCCACAGCAATTGCTAAATAATCGAGGTTGATGGCTAATGGCTGTCCATGAAAATTACCTCCCGATAATATGCGATCGTGTTCAGGATCAACTATCGGATTGTCGGTTACCGAATTAATTTCGGTTTCTACTATTTTCGTTACGTGTGCAATGGCGTCTTTACTGGCACCGTGAACTTGCGGCACACAACGAAACGAATACGGATCTTGTACTTGTTGCTTTTCTTGTTTATTGATTTCACTGCCCTTCAACCACTTTAAAATAGTTGCTGCTGTTTCTACTTGACCGGCGTGCGGACGAATCAAATGTATGGTATCGGTAAAAGGTTCGGCCTTCGAATCAAATCCATCTACCGAAATAGCCGCAACACAATCAGCTAATTGACTGTTGCGTTGCGCTTTCCATAAACACCATACGGCATGGCTGCTCATAAACTGAGTTCCGTTCAATAACGCTAAGCCTTCTTTCGATTGCAACACGATGGGCTTTCTACCAATCTTTTCTAAAGCATCGGCTGCATTCATTTTCGTTCCTTTCAAATAACAATCGCCTAAACCCATCATGGTCATGGCCATGTGCGCCAAAGGAGCTAAATCACCGGATGCACCTAATGAGCCTTGCTTGAATATTACCGGCAATAAATCAGTGTTAAATAATGCTATCAACTGCTCTACCGACTCAAGCGTAATGCCCGAATAACCATAGCTTAAAGATTGTATTTTAAGTAGCAATAGTATACGTACAATTTCTGCATCAACCTCATCTCCTATTCCACAAGCCGTACTCACTACTAATTTGTATTGCAAATCTTCCAGTTCATTCGGTTCAATACGCACGTTGCATAAGGAACCAAAGCCGGTATTGATACCATAATACAAGCGTGTATTGTCGGCTAATTTATTTTCTAAAAAGGTGCGGCAGTGTTTAATTTTTTCAATTGCCGATTCGCTTAATGCAAGTGTATAATTTTCATGAATAATACGATGCACTTGATCGAGGCTTAAAAAGTCGGACGAGATGTAATGTATAGGCATAGGTAATTACGATAGTTAAAAATCGGGGCAAATATAATTGGGCAAAGAATAGCTCAAACGTATTTAAGCATTCTTTTTTAAGCGTGCCATGTAAAATCCGTCAGAATCGTTTTCAGAAGGATATACCGTGCGGTCTTCAAGGAAGGTGTAACCGGGATTATTTTTAATAAACTCATCTACCTGCGGGCGGTTTTCGATGGGCAATATGCTGCAAGTAGCGTAAATTAATTCACCACCAACTTTAAGCATAGGGGCATATTGTTGTAGAATTTGCTTTTGGGTTGCTATGATATTATCTAAAATCGTTTTGGTGATACGGTATTTGGTATCGGGATTGCGACGAAAAACGCCGGTTCCACTGCAAGGCACATCCAATAATAAACGATCGGCTTGTCCGTGTAAACGTTTTATTACTTTGGTAGAATCAATGGGACGGACTTCTATAATACTAACGGTATTGCGGCGTGAGCGACGGCTCAGTTCTTCCAGTTTTCGACCTTCTATATCTAAGGCAATCAAGCGGCCTTTATTTTGCATCAAAGCAGCAATGTGTAAGGATTTGCCGCCGGCACCGGCACAAGCATCAATAACCCGTAAGCCGGGTTGAAGGTTCATAAAGGGGGCTATCAGTTGTGATCCGGCATCTTGAATCTCAAATAATCCCTTCAAAAAAAGTGGGTGTGTATAAATATTCGTTTTCGTAAGTAATTTTAAAGCATCAGGTACATTAGAAACCGGCTCAGTTGGAATATTCGAGCTGAGCAAGTCGGCGGCTAATTGTTCTTTGGTAATTTTAAGGGTATTTACGCGAATAAACACGGGTGCTGCTTCGCTCATGGCCTTAATTTCGGCTTCCCAACGTTGTCCCAACAAGGATTCGCCCAATTCATCCAATTCCGGCGCTATGGAGTATTGTGTAACCCGCTCGTAGTTGTACGAAGCACGTTCGTTGATTTTATCGGCATCAATTCCTTCAAATTCAGTCCATTCGGGCAATTCCTTTCCCTTGTAGATACGATAAGCAGCAAATAAGTGGTATAAATCGGCTTTTGCAAAGGAAGGTTTACGATCTAACAATGCCCAAAGCAAGTACCAATTGCGCACCATATCGTAAGTGCTTTCGGCAATAAATGAACGGTCGCGGCTGCCCCATTTGGGGTTGTTTTTTAAGTAGAACGACACTACACGATCAACAGGGCGGTTATCACGAAACACGTCGGACATGGCTCTCAAGACAACTTCCACCAAATTGGGATATAATTTCAAAGGATAGTAATTAATGGGTTTGGAAATAAAAGCACAAGGTACAGAAATTAAAAAGAATCGAAATAAAGTAGAAATGGGTTTGTAGAATGGCTTAAAAGTGTACTTGTATTGGGGGTGCAAATGGGTGCATCTTTGTATCATCCTTAAAACAAGAAACAACCATTCACGTTCTGCTCCTTTTTGGCCGAAATTTAAAACTGAAAACTATAGGCTCCCGTTGTCGACTTAACCTTAAATAAGAAGACAACGG
>JAHEYX010000310.1:0-1113 GCA_023251415.1 Chitinophagales bacterium | reverse complement strand
CCATACGTGCTTTACTTTTCTTTCCACTCTTACCGGTGATTCATACTTTTTTACTTACTCCTGCTTTTATTGCTAAAAGTTGTCGTACTTTTGCACCTCAAAAAATTTATACAATATGATGGATCAATTAATCGCTGCATTTCCAAATCAAGTGCGCGAAGCTATGCAAATTGGCAAAAAAATTAAATTGACTAAACCGGCACGTGCTATCGAAAACATTGTAGTGAGCGGTTTAGGTGGATCAGGGATTGGAGCTAATTTAGTTCAAGATCAAACAGCTGCTGCTTTGAAAGTTCCATTTATTGTAAGCAAAGACTATGAATTACCGGCCTTCGTTGGTAAAAATACCTTATTGATTATTTCCTCTTATTCCGGAAATACGGAAGAAACGGTTAGCAGTTTAAAAATTGCGATTCAACGTAAAGCCCATATCATTTGTGTATGCAGTGGAGGTGCCATTGCTAAACTAGCCGTAAAACATGGATTAGATTTAGTTTTAATTCCGGGCGGAATGCCACCTCGTGCTTGTTTAGGCTATTCAGCTATTCAACAGTTCTATATTTTACGTAAATTAAAATTCATTGGGGCTGAATTTGAAACTGCATTAGAAGAAGCAGTAAGCTTAATGGAGAAAAAACAAGCTGCTATTCAAACCACAGCAGAAAAAATTGCCGAAAAAATTTACAACAAACTTCCGATCGTTTATGCTGCTAGCGGTTCTGAATCGGTTGCTGTTCGTTTCCGTCAACAAATCAACGAAAACGGTAAACAATTAGCCTGGCACCATGTGATACCTGAAATGAATCACAATGAATTAGTGGGCTGGCGCGAAAAGAATGAAAACTTAGCGGTAATTATTTTACGCAACGAACACGATCATGCGCGTACTCAATTGCGTATGGATTTGAATAAGAAAGTGATTCGTAAATACACACCAAACATTATTGAAATAGCTTCAAAAGGCGAAACCAAACTAGCGCGCGCTTTATATTTAATTCATTTAACCGATTGGATCAGTTGGTTCTTATCACAAAAACGTAAAATGGATTGCGTAGAAGTAAAAGTAATCGATTGGTTGAAAGGTGAATTAGCCAATGCTAAATAATTCATAAC
>JAHEYX010000309.1 GCA_023251415.1 Chitinophagales bacterium | reverse complement strand
AGCTGCGAATAAAGCAACTAAAGCCAGAATATAAATACTGTTTTTCATTGCGCAAAAGTACAGTATTGTGTTCGGATATTAAGTGATAAAATAAAAAAAGCTGCCTCCCAATGAAAGCAGCTTAAAAAAAACTAAAACTTTGTATTTTATTGACGTTTCAAAGTGGTTACATACAACTTGCCTTCGGTAATTGATTTGGTTGCTGATGCGGTATTGGCTCCAACAAAATCAAAGCTTCCTTCAAACTTATTATTGATGGTATCGCAAGTACTTAAATTAAAATTACCGCTTGTACAATCATAATAATCTGTGGCTCCATTGCCTGCAACGTAGGTTAACCAAGCATCGTTTAAATTGGTGGTTACGGTTTGCGCTCCTGTTTTAGGAAGAAAATGAAATTCGCAAATAATGATTCCTTCTTTAAAAGCAAATACATCGATTGCGCGTTTATTGGTTAACGAGGAGGTATACAAACTGGCATAAGCCGAATCAGGGGTCACGCTAACACCGTCAACTTTAAAGCTAAAAGTAGAAGTAGGAGTTGGAGTTGGCGTTGGAGTAGGTGTGGGGTCTTTCTTTTTACAGGATACAAAGTTTAAGGCTAAGCACAATAAGGCTATTGCAAAAAAAGCGAATAATTTTTCCATGGATGTAGTTTAAATTGTTGCTGCAAAGATGAGGCGTATATTAATAGAGCACCATCCCGACTTTAGGGCATTTTGACTCCGTACCAACACGGATAGGAGATCGCAGCATTCAACAAGTAATACTGTTTCAATTATTACAAAACATGCTTTAAAATAAAGGTTTTTGTAGGCTTATTTAATATTGCTCAAAAACGCCCGGTCCGCAAACGCTAATTACTAATCGTGATTCAACTCTTGAATTAAGGCTTCACATTTTTTATTGTAGCGAGCAATACTATCGTTCAAAGCAATACTATTAGACTGCAATGATTCTTGAATAAAATACAAGGTTTGTTTGCGGTACTTACAATAAGTAATTAAACGGCTGCTGCGTTGTTTTAATTTGGGTGGTAATTTCATTGCTTCCATTTTGTTCAATGAAGCAATAGCTTTCTCCCAACTAACGATACCCGAATCTTGTAAGGCAATCCTACGTTGTTCATTATTCGCGTTATCCGGTAAGCGATAATAGGAATTAGCTTTTGTTTCCAGTTGTATCAATTCATTCATGGTAGTTTGGTAAGAAGCCAAATCATTCGGAATCGATTTGTACCAAAAGTAATTACCTGTTAAAAACAATACAGCCACTACAAACAAAATACTGTATTTTAAAGCTGTGGTGCCGTGCGATTTAAAATCAATTACAAAGTAATAACCTAACAGCAATCCACTGAGCAAACCACCTATATGTGCTGCATTATCGATGTTGCCGGCTGTTCCAACCGTTAGATTAAACACCACAAAAAGCAATATGCTCGATAATAATGTTGTACGTGTTTGCTTCTCGATTAGGTTAGAAGTTAATAAAGCTAAGAACACTCCATACATACCGAAAATAGCGCCCGAAGCCCCTGCACTAACTGTTACATCGTGCCACCACAAACTGGCCATGCTGGCTCCTATACCGCATAGTAAATAAGCTACTAAAAAACGGGTGCTTCCAATTAAACGTTCCAACATGACACCAATATTCAGTAAGGCATACATATTCATGGCTATATGAAAAATGCCAATATGAATAAACACGCAAGTGAATAAACGCCAAACCTGATTTTGTAAGGTCAGTAGGGTATAATTGGCTCCCCATTTAATCAGGCTTTCAGAATCGGGTTCGAAAATACCTACACCGCTGATTCCCATTAGAATAAATACCAATAAGTTGATATGAATTAAAATAGGCGTAACCCAATAACCCTTGCGTGGTATGAACACCGAAAAGAAACTTGAATCGTCAGTAGTTGGCTTTTCTGCAGTGTAAGTAGTGGTTGTATCAAATGCAGTAGTAAGCGGAGTCAACTGATCGGAGATTATGCCATAATAATGATCTAACTCAGCCAAACTGTATTTAGCTTGTTCGGCAGCAAAGGTTTGTTCAATCAAATGACAGTTCTTTTTATTTTTACCCAGGTCCCAAAACTCATTACTTGCCGATTTACTGTTGATTTGCATGCCATCATCCGTGAACGCAATACTTACCTGCGCATTCCATTCGTACATGCCATTATTAGTTAAGGCCTTAACACCGTTGGTATTGGCATAACTAACTTGCCATTGCAATTGCTGACTTACTTTTATACAAAGCGATAAAAGTTGTGTGCGCGTATAGTTGGGAAAAGAAATTGAAATGTCGAAATGCGGGTTGGAACCAAAAGCCATGCTGATTGTATTAAAGTGCTAATGTAATTCAAAAATAGTGCTTTTAACAAAGTTTCGACGGCTTAACAGCTTATTAAACTAAAAAAGCAAACCCGATTGCTCAGATTTGCCTTTTAGCTTGTGTATGTTTGCTTGTTCTTGCTACTTAGCCGACTATTAGTTAGCTAAGAATTGCAATAATAAATCATGATAGATGTATAAATTCTTCACCTTACCTATGATCATTTGATGCAATAGTTTTATCTTCTTTTTGTCTTTAATTTCAAATGCTGCATACCATAGTGCCATTTCTTCTTGAACTTTCAATTGTTGGCGTTTCAATGGAATAGAATGTTGGTATAAAGGAGCAAATGCTTTTACAGAAGTTTTGCGCGCCACGAAACGATCGCCATTGTGATTTGAATTGATGAAGTTGGTAATTTGATTGGTCACTTCATACAAAGGCATCGGAATGCTATCTCCTAATTGTAGAGCTATATTGCCGCCTGTAAATTCAACCAAAGTGGCTTTAGGCGTGCGGTATTTCTTGTTTTCTTTAATTTTCTTTTCTTCGGCTTTTGCCAATTTCAATAAAGCAGCATCAACCGGACGGAAGCCATAACGGTAGTAGAACCAGAAAGCACCGGAGTCGATACCGTCTTGATTATCCAATCCGAATTGGAACGGCTCAACCTCAAAATACGTTACTTTGAAAGCTTGGTGATATACACGCAACAGTTGACATAAGATATAGCCGGATTCACCACCGCGGAATTGATCAAATATATTAATTCCGAAATTAGCGCGTTGGCCAAAAATCCAACTGCCGCCGTATGCTACCGGATATCCATTCTTAAATAAGGTATAACCCACATAAGATTCCATTGGTAATTGACGATCAATGGTCATACCATAGATGGCAACAGCAATACCGTTTTCCAATTCGTACAAGCGAATCGAATTGGTTTCTAAGAAGGTAGTTGGATCGGTTTCGCGATCGGTTAATGACATCGAGTTTTTAATGACATTAATCACTTCTTCTTTGATACGTGGATTCAATGGGGTATGACGTGGAAGTGCTTTGCGCAATAAGGCTTCAGCATCAAAATCTTTGATATAGCCTTTGCAGAATATCATTTCACGATTCGGAAGCTTATTAAAGCCTTTTGAATATTCGGCTTCTTTAGGAATTATCTCGGTATATAATCCAAGACCATCAAAAAGAAAATCTTTTAATTGCGGGCGGTCATTCAAACGATTCATTTCTTGAATCAAAAACGGCATTTGATTTTTCTTGTCAATACCTAATGATTCAAAGAATTCGTCGTTGGAAGAGGTTATGCTGGTCAAGCTTCTTTCCACAGAAGGCAAGGTGAATTTCAGTACATCTTGCGGACGGTGTTTGGGCTCGTAGTATTCACTGAAATGTATTTCGCAGTGCGGATGATTTTGCAACCATTCCAAACAGTTTTGCGAAAACTTAGAGTACGCCGGAACAAATGGTAATCCCGTGGTGTGCAATTCTTCCGGAATCGCATTACGATTCTTTTTTAGAAATTGCGCCA
>JAHEYX010000308.1 GCA_023251415.1 Chitinophagales bacterium | reverse complement strand
GTTCAATGTTGGTTACTGTAGGGTTTGACATGGATTAGTGTTTTATTTAGTAGGGTTGAAAAGTTTGTCAATTTTAGCAATCATCTCGTCAGGTTTAAACGGCTTACCGATAAAATCGTTCATGCCGGCATCAAAACAATCTTGAATTTCAGCAGGAGTAACACCGGCTGTACAAGCTATGATTGGAATAGTATTCGGGTACTCGCCGGTAGAAGAACGTATTGCTTTAGCCGCTTCAATTCCACTCATAATAGGCATTTGAATATCCATAAGGATTAAATCAAATTGTTTTTCTTTAAGTTTAACCAATACTTGCTCTCCATTTTCAGCTATGCTGACATCAAAATTAGGGAAACTTTTATTAATTACATTTTTCGCCAATAATTGATTGAATTGATTGTCTTCAGCAATTAATATAGAAAGGTGTTCTTCTTTAATATCACGTAATTGAGCAACAGGTGTTTGAACCAAAGCGGCCTCGGCTTCCAAGTGTTGTTTGATATTGATGTTGGAATAACCGAAGGTGAGTACTATGGTAAATGAGGTGCCTTTGTTTAATTCCGAATCTACCTCTATCGTACCATTTTGCAATTCGACCAGTTGTTTGGAAATGGCCAAACCAAGTCCGGTTCCCCCATAAAGTTTAGAGGTATCATTAGTTACACGCGTAAAACTTTCAAAAATATGAGGTAATTTTTCTTTCGAAATTCCTATTCCGGTATCGGCAATAATGAACTTGATTTCAATTTGCTCACTGTTTTTTTCGATTGTTTTTAAATCTAAAGAAATGAAACCGGAGTGGGTGAACTTAATTGCATTACCTAATAAATTAATTAATATCTGTGTTAAACGTACTTCATCACCTATCAATAAATCAGGTAAAGTGTCGTCAATATTAATTAAGAAACGCAGTTTTTTCTCTTTGGCCTTAAGGAATAAAGTTGAGTATACCTTATCAATAAGCATTTTTATATCGAATGGCGAGTTGTTTAATTTAACCCTACCGGCATCTAGTTTTGAATAATCTAAAATGTCATTGATAATAACCAGTAAGTTGGCAGCCGAATTTTTAATGGCAAATACATAACCCGATTGTTCTTCATCCATTCTCGTTTTTGACAACAACTCTGTAAACCCAACTACGGCATTCATCGGCGTTCGAATTTCGTGACTCATGTTCGCCAAAAACAATTGCTTCATTTGTGTGCTTTCTTCTTGTAAGCGACGACTTTTTTCAAGCTCTAAACGAATTTGACGTGACTTATAAAAGTAATAAGCAATAACAGCAACTGCTATGGCCATGAGTAAATAAAACCACCAGGTACGATAAAATGGTGGAACAACACGCAATACCAATATGGCTTGCGCTTCCTTCCAATTGCCTTCGCCTAATGATGATTTAAAGTGCAGTTGATACGTGCCGGGTGAAAGATTCGAAAAATCTGCCTTGTGGTTGCCTCCCGTATAAACCCAGTCAGTATTATACCCATCAAGTTTGTAGGCATATTGCACTTTCTCCGGATTAGAATAATTAATACAAATGAAGTCGACTGATATTGAGCCTTTCGTGTAATCTATGGCTATATAAGGCTCAAATTGTTTGGTATAGTCAATCGCAAACTCTTGTTCGTTGCTGGTTACTTTCGTGAAGCTCATCAAACGACCACTGCTGCTTTGATTGATGCTGTCGGGCATGAATGAAGTTATACCGTCTATCGCACCGCAAAAGATTACGCCATTGGCATTGCGATAAAAGGCGCCAATATTAAATTCACTGCTAATAATTCCATCGTTTTTATCATAAGACTGACAAACGGCTGATTCCGGCTGATATTTTATTAAACCATTGTTGGTACTGATCCACAAATTACCGGAAGCATCTCCCGTAATGGCATTCATTTCAACCCCATTTAATAATGTTTGATTAATACGTGTAATACGTTGGTTGAGCCGCTCAAATTTATTCAAACCACCTCCCCAGGTACCTAACCAAATATTCTTTTTGGCATCTTCATATATACAAGAAACTTGATTCGAGGAAATTGACGATTTGTTTTCAGCATCATACCGATAACGTAAATAAGTGTTAGATTTTGGATTAAATACTTTTAAACCATAATCAGTACCTAACCAAATCATTTGGTCCTCATCAACATAAATGGCTTTTACATCGTTGTTTGAACTTACACCGGCAATTTTTTCAGGGTCGGTATAAAAGGTAGTTTTTGAAGTGTTTAATTGTAAAGCACATAAGCCATAATTCATGATACCCATCCAGAGAGTGCGCGATTTTGGATCCAAATACAAGGTATTGATATCAAGCGGAAATTGTGTTGCAGGCCAAACGGTCGATAAGCCGCTTACTTTGCTGATTAAATTCAAACCTTTACGCGAACCCACATAAATAGTAGATGCATCTTGGGTAATGGAAAAAATTTCATCGCTTAATAATTGTCTTCCCGGAATTTGTGCGGTAGAATATTGCAAAAGTGAATTGCTTTTTGGATTATAACGCATTAATCCTAAAGCATCCGTTCCTATCCAAATATTATGTTGCTCATCCTCCAAAACGGCATATACAATCGTGTTTTGAGGGGCTTTAAACGGTGGACCGAGTAAACTAATATTATTGAATTTGTTATTGCGAATTACCTTATCTACTCCGTTTTCATGGGCTACCCAAACGATATCCGTATGGTCGATGTAAAAGGAATTGATGCGTGTTCCGGTAAGTCCTTGGCTATTATCTAAACTGGTAAAACTGTTATTCGATAAATCAAAATTTAACACATAAGCATTATTTACCCCAACATATAAATCTTGGTTATGAATAGCTAAAGTAGAAAGTCCATTTTCACTGATTACAACACTGTTGTAGATTAGTTGAGGCAAACGGTTAACATTAAGTGCGTCGGTAAAACACCATATTCCTTCAAATTCAGCACTTACCCATATTTTTCCGGCATTGTCCATTCCAACTCCGGTTAAAACTGCCGGCGTTCCGTTTTTAGATTTTATATCCTCGCGGGCAATAAAGCTGTTTTGTTCCGGCATATAAACGCACAAACCTTTATTGGTAGCCATATAAACATGTCCGTTTTTATCTGTAGCCAATTGGTTTATTTTGTTGGAAAGAATATTTTTTGAAGTATTGCCAACACCGTAATGAGTAAACTTGGCATTACTGGCTTCATACCCGCCTTCAAATTTTAAACGATCTAAACCATTAACCGTTGAAATCCAATAATTCAGGTTATTGTCTTGTACCATAGAAAGTACACGATTAGCCGATAGCGTATTGCTTTTGCTGTTGTCAAAAAGAAAATAATCAATCTGATTAGAGTAAACATTGTAACGACAAAGCCCTCCTTCTTCACTCATGATCCATAAATTGTGTAGATGGTCGTAATACAAATTACTGATGGAAGAATTTATGATTGCTTTCCCGGATTTATTGCCGGTAAAGGCGTGCAGGGTATTACCGTCATATCGAAACAAACCTTTGCTGGTTCCAATCCAAATAAAACCGAAATCATCTTGCACTACAGCACTCGCACTCGAATAGCCGGCCCCCGTTTGCGTAAATACATTGATAACCGATTGCTGTCGGTCGCCTTGGGCATACGTACAGCAAACGACAGTAGCCAGTAGGGATAGTATTAGCAGGAGTCGTTTCAAATCAATTAAATAAGGGGTAAAGTAGAATAATTATTTTAAGTACACAATAAGGTATTGTCTTATTTTTTCGAAAAGTAAAAATAGAATGATCTGCAATTACTTGTGGAATAAATTTGAGTTAAAATTATGGAAACTAAATCATTAAAAGCGTTTTACGAATTTTTATGTAGTATGGCTTATTCATTAATTGCAGTAGTTTAAATTGGAATATACGAGACTAGTTGTGGAAATTATTGAAGTTAAATGAA
>JAHEYX010000307.1 GCA_023251415.1 Chitinophagales bacterium | reverse complement strand
GAGCAAATACGCTTGTAGAACACAACAGTAATAAAAGGACTGCAATAATTGAACTGAATTTTTGTAGTAGTGATTTCATATTTATGTACAATTATATTTTTACAATTGTTATTGTTTTATTGAATTGATTATGCTCAGTAGAAAGTTGAATAAAATAAGTGCCACCGGCTAACGTTGATAAGTCAATAGTTTGCAGGGGATTAGATTCAAAGTTAGTAAATTCGGCAGTATTAACTAGAGCCCCATTAACATTAACAATACGTACCGCTAATTTCGAGGCATACGAAATAAGTGCAGTTAAATCAAGGTGCAATTCATTAACCACCGGATTTGGATAGGTGTTGACAGTAATCAATTCATGTTTATTGGTAAATTGAACTGATCTAATTTTTGAGGTAGTAGAAGTACCGTCTTTATCTACTTGACGAAGCTGATAATAAACCGTACCATTTACTTGTGAACCAATACCGGTGTCCGTAAAGGTATAGTTTTGAATAGCAGTAGCATTTCCTTTTCCTTCAACGGTTCCAATTGCTTCAAAATTAACACCGTCGGGACTACGTTCTAATTCAAAATGATCATTATTAAGTTCCATTGCAGTCGACCAATTCAAAATGGCGTCATTATCATTAGCTTCGGCAGTAAAAGATAACAATTCAATAGGTAAAAGAGAGTTGTTGTCTCCAATTCCAAAAACACGCATATTCATTGGCACCGTTAACCCTGTTCTGCTTTGCGTATAAGGTCCTGAACCGCTAGCTGCGCTAACCGGACTTGCAACCCAAGCTGCACTGGCATAATCATAATAAGACAAAGCCGACATGTTACGGTTAAAACCGAGTAATTCATCTGCAGCATCCCATTTTGCTGTTATTGAGATGGTTGAACCACCACTTACTGTTTCATTAACTACCCATGCCATACCAACACCATTGCTGTTTTTAGGAGAACCGGATGCTGAACCGTTAGAGCTGTTATAGTTGTTATTTAATCCCGACATAACACGTACGCCAAAAACGTCAGTAGTACCAGTATTGGTTAATGTTAAAGGCTGATAATTAGCTGCCGACAATGAAAAGCCAATCGGATAGGTTACTGCAGAACCTGAGTTTCGTAAATAAAGTAAACCGGTACCATTAGTAACAAAAAACTTTGTAGTGGTATTATTACCAGACCAAGTTGAACCATTCGAAAAGGTTAAATTATTGTTTGATAAGCTTATTGCACCACTGGTAAAAACTAATCCGGTTGTGCCGTTTACTTCTACATTGGTACCCAATGAAGCACCTGAAGTATTTTGAATATCGATTTGACCTATGGTTGTGGAATTAGTTGCAGTACCTCCGATTGTTTGTGTAATTGCTGAACCATTAAGCACTAAACCACTGCTAGCATTACCGGACACTGTACCATTATTAATTAGATTGCCGGTCATGGCTACATTAACTGCGCTAATTTTTACTGTAGCAGCCGCACCTACATACATGCCAATTTGGGCATAGCACGTTGTTTTAACGAGTGAGAGACAGATTGCTAGTACTATTAATAACGAGCGTAACATTGTAGTGGTATAAAATTTAGATTGGGACGCCAAATGAACGTAGAGAATACGTAGTCGTTTGTACGACTTTTAACGTATTTTCTAAGTAATTTTACGTACCAAAATCAAATTTTGACATTTTTGGAGGGACAAATTTATAAAATTTTTTAAGTATTAATCTATCAAACACTGCTTGCATGCGTTATTTAAACGTTAAAAAGTTCTAAATTAATACATTCTGCAAAGTCGGTTAAAATCAAAAAATAGCTACGTAATTCGACTTAAGAAAAGCAAAATACATAGTTTTTTAAGTTGGATTACTTAGTCTTGAGTTTAGTTTTCGGGGTAAAAACGTAGGAAAAAGTAGGTAATTTAAGTAAAACAACGTAGACAAATACGTAATTCTTTGGACTTGTTTGGGTACGTACTGCCCTAATTTTGATATCGACAAACAAACAAACAAAAACTATTATGATTAAATTTTCAACATCTCTTTTCTTAACCATTTTTTTAGGTGTATTTATTTGCTGCAGCACAACTACCGCAGCAACACAATATACATTTACCGGAAGTGGTACATGGAGTTCAAAAATTACAAGCACCGGATCTGGTAATCCTCGTATCTACACCATAGCTGCCGGTCAAACAATTACCTTGAACGTTGGTGTTGGAAATATGGATTCCTTATACATTTATGGTACTTTGATTTTCGGAAATGGTAAACAAATCACAACTTCTTCTTCTGGCGTTATTTTAGTTTATGCAGGCGGTTCAATCTCCGGTGGTAATGCTTCTTCAGGTTTTGATTTCAATTCAGGTACAGATATTTATGGCCCTTTCAATGGATCAAATAAAGTTTTCGGACCAACTTATGGTAAAAACAATACTGGTGGTACTTTCCAACCTTTATTATTACCAATCGAATTAGCTAATTTAACTGCTTCTACTTCTAGCATCTCTTGGACCACTTTACACGAGTCTAATGCACATTCTTTTGAAGTGGAAGTTTCTACTAATGGAGTTGATTTTATTACGGTTAGCGCAATTGATGCAAAAAATTATTCAAACGGTGCTTCTTATGAAGCTGCTTACACTTATAATGCTGCTTCTTACTACATCCGTTTGAAAGCAATTGATTTTGATGGCACTTTCGCTTATTCTCCGGTTTTACATGTAACTAACAATTCAACTGACTCTGACTTGTTTTATACTGCAGCAGTTAATGGTACTTTTGTTTTAAATGGTCAAATGGCTGCTGATGCAAATTGCACTTTGCAAATTTTCTCAACAAATGGTTCGCTTTTAAATACTTGGACTGAATCATTTACTGCTAATCAAAATTTTTCAACTGCTTTACCAATTGAAAATTTATCAAACGGTATGTACATTTTAGTGATTAAAAACAATGCTTCAAACCAAGTAATCACAAAAAGATTCGTTAAATAATTTTTGCGGAACTTTTATTCCAAAAGACTGTTTTTTTAATTGGTAAACATTTTATAGTTTTACAATACCAATGAAAAAAACAGTCTTTTTTGTTTTTATAATTCTTGCGCTGTTGAGCGTAGCTGTTAATGCTCAAACCACTTCAACAAAAGCTAAACCTGCTCCGAAGTCCAGCAACCCTTATTCAAAGGTAGAATTTCAAGGTTTTATTTATCATTCCGAAAAAAGTTTTGGATTTCGTTATCAATCAAATGGATGGAATTTCTTTATTCATAATGCGAAAATTCTTCACGAAAGAAAAACCAGGTTTACTGAATTTGAGTTTGGACATATTAGACATGAAAAAGAGGTTAAATCCGCATCCTATATTGCCGGAGGAGGTCCAACCCCACCTAAGAGTTATGTTTTTGGTAAACAATATTCATTGTATAACATACACTACCGTATTGGGTTTTCCCATTTAATTGCTTACAAATCGAATCGAAATGGTGTTGCCGTTTCCTTTAATTATTCCGCCGGTCCAAGTTTAGGAATTTTAAAGCCTTATTATTTAATACTCTATTATAATGATAGCAATAATGGTGTAAATGAAGGCTCTCTTAAAACCGAAAAATTCTCGGAAGCTAATCAAGCACTGTTTTTAGACCCTAATCATATCTATGGATATGCCGGTTTCTTTAAAGGGTTATTTCAACCTCGCTTTGCCATCGGAGTAACTTCTAAAATCGGGCTTAACTTCGACTTCTCTTCCTATTTTGATCGTATCAAAGCGATTGAAGTTGGTTTAATGAATGATACTTATATTAACAAAACACCAATTATGATTTACACTACAAATCATAAAATTTGGACTTCCTTTTATATGTCCATGCAATTCGGAAGTAGAAAATAAAATTGTTTTGTTAGTGCATACTCCTACCTTTGCACAAAATTGTACAAAATGGAATTAAAGGAA
>JAHEYX010000029.1:3451-15900 GCA_023251415.1 Chitinophagales bacterium | reverse complement strand
ACTAATTGCCGGTGGTGATGCGGCTATTCGCAAAGCAGTAGAATTTGCGGAAGATGATACCCAACAAGGATGGAAAGATTTGCAACAACACCAAATCAATGAGAAAGATGTGGTTATTGGTATTGCAGCCAGCGGAACCACTCCCTATGTTATAGGAGCATTAAAGGCTTGTCGCGAACACGGAATTACCACAGCTTCTATTTGCTGCAATCCCGAAGCACCCGTTTCGGCAGCGGCTGATTATCCGATAGAAGTAGTGGTAGGGCCTGAGTTTGTTACCGGCAGCACCCGTTTAAAATCAGGTACGGCTCAAAAGCTTGTTTTAAATATGATTTCTACTGCTGTTATGATACAATTGGGTAGGGTAGAAGGCAATCGTATGGTGAATATGCAACTCAGCAACGATAAGCTGGTTGACCGTGGCGTGAATATGCTGATGGAAAAAACCGGACAAAACTACGAACAAGCCAAAGCCTTATTGTTGGAATGTGGTAGCGTAAAAAAAGCGACCGATCGTTTTTTTGCAGCTTAATACGGCTTGCGCAACGATTGTTATAATTTACGTGAAAAGTTTACATTTGTGCTTTCAAAAATTTACCCATGAAAAAAATACTTATTACCGGAGGTGCCGGATTTATTGGTTCACATGTTGTGCGTTTATTTGTTAATCAATACCCCGATTATCATGTTTTTAACCTGGATGCCTTAACCTATGCTGGTAATTTAGAGAATTTGAAAGATGTAGAATCCAAAAGCAATTATACTTTTGTGAAAGGCGATATTACCGATGAGGCTTTTGTAAATCAATTGTTTGCCACACACACCTTCGACGGGGTAATTCATTTAGCTGCCGAATCGCATGTAGACCGCAGTATATTAGATCCTTTAGCGTTTGTAAAAACGAATGTAATTGGCACCGTTACTTTATTAAACGCTGCTAAAAATACATGGAAAGGCGCTATGGAAGGTAAACGCTTTTACCACGTGAGTACCGATGAAGTATATGGCAGTTTAGGCGATAGTGGTTTGTTTACCGAAACAACTCCCTACGACCCGCACAGTCCGTACTCCGCTTCTAAAGCCGCCAGCGATCATTTTGTGCGTGCTTATCACGATACCTATCAATTGCCGGTTGTTTTATCAAATTGCAGCAACAACTATGGCTCGCATCATTTTCCTGAAAAATTGATTCCTTTGGCTATTCACAACATGAAAAACAACAAACCGGTTCCGGTTTATGGTACCGGTGAAAATGTGCGTGATTGGTTGTTTGTAGAAGATCATGCACGTGCTATAGCTGTTATTTTCCATCAAGGTAAAAATGGCGATACGTATAATATTGGCGGATTCAACGAATGGAAAAACATCGACTTGATACATACCCTTTGCAAAATCATGGACCGCAAATTAAATCGTGCAGAAGGGGAAACTGCTAAATTGATTACGTTCGTAAAAGACCGTGCCGGCCACGATTTACGTTATGCCATTGATGCTACTAAATTGAATAAAGAATTGGGATGGAGTCCTTCCTTACAGTTTGAAGAAGGTTTAGAAAAAACAGTAGATTGGTATTTGGCCAACGAAACATGGTTAGCTAACGTAACTTCGGGCAACTACCAACAATACTATCAAGTACAATACACCCAACGTTAATAAACGGCGTCTTGGTAGATTTGAACTAAGCGTATGGCTTCCAGGGCAGGTTTTACATCATGAACGCGCAACAGTTTAGCTCCATTTTGCAAGGCTATGGTATGCAGTACAGTACTGCCGTTTAATGCTTCGGCAGGAGTAATGTTCAATACTTTTGTAATCATCGATTTGCGCGAAATGCCTGCCAATAGCGGAAACCCGAGTTTAGTGAACAAAGGCAATGCGGCTACTAATTGGTAATTGTGTGCTACCGTTTTTCCGAATCCAAATCCCGGATCCAGTATAATATCTGTAATACCCATTTCTTTTAAGGCCGCTACTTGCTTACTAAAAAAATCATACACAGCGGTTACTACATTGTCATAGTCAGGAGCCAGTTGCATCGTTTCGGGAGTACCTTGCATGTGCATTAAAACATAAGGAACTTGTAATTGTGCAACCGTTGGAAGTAGCATCGAATCGAGCGTTCCGGCAGAAATATCATTAACCATACAAGCACCGGCTTCTACCGCAGTTTTAGCCACTGCAGCACGGTAAGTATCCACAGCAATAAGCGTATCGGGTGCTGCTTTAAGTAGCAACTCAATAACCGGAATTACGCGTTGCAATTCTTCCGCTTCCGAAACACGTTCGGCACCTGGGCGGGTGGATTGACCACCGATGTCGATAATCGCTGCTCCTTCGCTCAGGTATTGTAAGGCTTTAGCAACGGCTGTTTCATGCAAATGATGTTGCCCGCCATCGTAAAACGAATCGGGAGTAACATTTAATATAGCCATCACTTTAGCCTCTTCCAAAGAAAGCAAGCGTCCTTTACAATTAATGGTTAATGCTGCTGTAGCCGTCATACAATGAAGTTAATACAAGTCTATTGTGTACTGCAAAGTAAGTCGTCGGCTATTGAATTTCAACAGAAATGTCGGTTTATTTCTTTTAAAACAAATTATTTGCTTTTGTTGTAAAAAACACATCACCGGTTTTATCTTTAACCCTCCCAAACAGGGTAAGCATATGAGCAGTCAAACTACTATTAAACAATACAATGCAGCCGTACAACGCTGTGCCGAGATTTTTTTATTGAAAACCAAAGACTATGGCACTGCCTGGCGCATTCTACGTTTAAGCAGCATTACCGATCAAATTTATATCAAAGCTCAACGCATTCGTACCATTGAAGAAAAGGGCGAACAGCGTATTAATGAAGGAATTGATGCCGAATTTGTGGGTATTGTCAATTATTGTGTAATTGCTTTGATGCAAATGGAATTACCCGTTAATGATCGTTTGGAGTTGAGTGTTGCTGAAACCGAACAATTATTTTCACAAAAGATTGAAGAGGCGCGTCAGTTGATGCAAAACAAAAACCACGATTACGGCGAAGCATGGCGCAGTATGCGGGTTAGCAGCATTACCGATTTAATATTAATGAAACTCTATCGCATTCGTCAAATAGAAGATAATCAAGGTAAAACATTAATCAGCGAAGGCATTTCGGCTTCGTATTACGATATGATTAATTATGCATTATTCGCATTAATACGCATTCAGGAAGGGACCAACTAATTCGTAAAAACCACTAAACGTTTATACATGCAAGCATTCGTTAATTTTATTATCCAATTGTGTCGCTATGTAGTTGGGGCATTATTTGTCATCAGCGGTGCACTAAAGGGCAACGACCCTATGGGTACTTCTTATAAATTACAAGAATACTTTACCGTCTTTCACTTGGGTTTTTTAAACGGTCTTACCGATTACCTTTCCATATTCTTCTGCGGCATGGAAATCGTGTTGGGATTAGCATTGCTGCTGGGTTCGTTTAGCCGCATCACCACCATGTTGCTTTTGTTATTGATTATTTTCTTCACTTGGTTAACAGGCTACTCGGCCATTACTCATCAAGTAACCGATTGTGGTTGTTTTGGGGAAGTAATTCATTTAACTCCTTTAACCTCTTTCTATAAAGATGTTGCCTTATTGGTATTAAGTATCATTTTAGTGCTCGGAAGAGATTCGATAGCACCAATTTTAGGAATCAAATGGAACAGCTTCTTATTGGTTATTGCCGTATTGGTTTCGTTCTCATTACCCATCTGGACCTATAACCACTTGCCTTTAATGGATTTAACGGCTTATAAACCGGGCAATTCGATTAAAGAAAAAATGACATTAGCTCCAGGAGCAAAGCGTGATAGTATTGCTATTGTGTTTATCGTAAAAAATAAAACTACAGGTGCTGTGGAGGAATTAACGCAAAAGGCTTATACCAAGAATTTCAAAAATTACGAATACATGGATCGTAAGGATAAAGTAATTGTAGAAGGCGATAAAGCTGAAATTCACGATTTTATTATTTACGATAATTACCAACGCCAAATTCAAGACTCCCTGTTAAACTATGCCAATTACAGTTTGTGGATTATTGTAAATGATGTGGCAACAGCCGATAAACGTGCCTTTGAGAAGATTAATAAATTGGTGAAAGCCATGGAACAAAATCAAGTGCCTGTAATAGGCTTAACGCATAGCTCGTATTCCGTTGCCGACCCTTTCCGTCATGAGGTTCAAGCGGCGTTTCCGTTTTATTATGCCGGGGATGATAAATTTGTTAAAACCATGGTACGCAGCAATCCGGGTATACTACTGCTGAAAAATGGTGTCGTTATGAAAAAATGGCATTACCGCGACGTTCCGGATTATGAAACCGCTATGCACAAATAAAATCCTATTTAGCCATGAGTGAAACAGTAGAATTTGCCCAAGAAGCCGTTGAGCAAGCCGGCTCTAACAAAATTAATTCGATGGTCGCCATTTTCGTAGCCTTGACAGCAACTTTCATGGCTATTTGTAATGTAAAAGACGGCAACTTGGTTCAGGCTATGTCGCAAGCACAAGTTCATGCTTTAGATACCTGGTCGTACTTTCAAGCCAAAAGCACCAAACAAGCATTAGCTGAAAATACCTTAGCCATTCTTAAAATTCAGGAAAAGGCAAGCAACGATGAATTAATCGCGAAATACGAAGCACAAATCGCGCGGTATGAGAAAGAGAAAACAACTTTAAAACAAAAAGCCGAAGCGTATGAAAAAGAATACGACGATTTAAACGTATTCGACGATCAATACGATGCTACCGAAGCGCTCTTAACGGTTGCCATAGCCATGTTTGGTATAGCGGCATTAACCCAAAAGAAATGGTTATTGGGTTTTGCTTCAGCCATTAGCTTATTGGGCTTGGTGTATGGATTGGCAGCCTTTCTGCAAACCAGCTTGCACAGCGATTTCCTTTCTAAAATTTTGGGATAAGCTTTTTACGTTGTACACAAAAGCTGCTTATTGCTTAAAACGTTAAACAAGCTAAACATTTAGCTCGTGTGCTTGTTTGTCTCGCAATCAGTTAAACGAAAAAGCGCATGTACACCTTATATCACGAACAATTTATACCGGCCGGTATTGCTGAAGTATGGGATTTTATGTCGTCGCCTGCTAATCTAAAGAAAATTACACCGGCCTATATGGGGTTCGATATTAAAACTAAGAAATTAGCGGCTAAAATGTATCCGGGTATGATTATCGAGTACCGTGTAGCACCACTTTTCGGCATCAAAATGACCTGGGTTACCGAAATAACGCATGTGATTGATCAATCCTATTTTGTTGATGAACAACGCATTGGTCCTTACACTTTATGGCATCATCAACATCATTTAAAAGCGGTTGATGGCGGGGTAGTAATGGAAGATATCGTCAGTTACCAATTGCCATTGGGAATTTTAGGAAGAATAATGCACGGGCTTCTGGTAAAAAGGCAATTACAAGCCATTTTTGCATTCCGTACCCAACAGGTAGAAGCTTATTTCAAGCCACGTTAAGGAAATACTACTTCATGGTTAATTCTTCTTGAAAGAATTAAAATATTTGGTATTATTGCACTTCCAATGAAGAAAGTATTTGTCACCTTACTAACTATTGGCTACCTCTTAATGGTAGTGGGTGTTACCGTAAATAAACACTTTTGCGGTGGCAAATTGAGCATTATTTCTTTCTTTAAAATTGCAAATGAAGACGATTGTTGCGGTGAAGGGCATATCGACCATTGTTGTAAAGATGAAGTGAAATGGTTGAAGATCAGTTCAGATCACCATCACCATGTTGCCGCCTATTCATTTAAACCGGTTCAGCAACTTAATTTATTTTTAGGTTCAATCTATCATTCTACGTTCAAACCACTTATTGCTATACTCGGACATTTTCCTTTTGAGAACAGTCCGCCTAATATGGTTTTAGATAAACCGTATTATATCAAATACCAGGTATTTTTAATTTAGAATTAGTTCGTTTTGCTGTTCACCTGCACATCCGTTGTTAGGATGCGCGATTTAACGTCATTTTCTAAACTTTCTAAATTCATTCTCATGAAAAAAAACACCTTTTTTATTGCCCTTTTAGCCTTACTTCCTTTTTTGACAACTGCACAAACTGCAATGGACTTCAGCGGTCTGGATTGCAATGGAACTGCGCATCATTTATTCAGTGATTTAGATGCCGGTAAAGCAGTTATCATTGAATACTTTATGCCCAATTGTGCTTCTTGTCCTCCTCCGGCTCAAAAGATTCAAACAATGGCCAACAACATTTTAGCGAATCATCCGGGTGTTATTACTGCGTATGCTTTTCCGTTCAATAATACCACCACATGTACTTACAGTAGCTCGTGGGTAAGTACCAACGGATTAAGTTTGTTTGCTCCAATGGACAGCGGTGCTACCCAAGTTGCACACTATGGCGGTTTTGGAATGCCGACTATCGTGGTTTTAGGTGGAAGCAGTCACCGCACCATGTTTAAGACCTTGAGCTTTGCTACTTCGGACACCACCATTATGCGCGATTCAATTTTGCGTTTAATTGGTGCGCTTCCAAATGGTGTTAATGCATTAGAACCTGCAACTTTTACTATAAACATAGCACCGAATCCGGTTCAAACAAGCTTGTCGGTTGAAGTGAATGCCATTAATGCCGGTTTAGTAAATATTCAACTAATCAGCATGACCGGTCAAGTAGAACAGTTGATTAGCAATACAACGGTTACTGGAACTAAACGTTTCCAATTTGCAACCGGAAATTATGCAACGGGAATGTATATCCTACAAACCGAAATCAACGGCCAAATCAATCGTCAAAAAGTATTGATTTCGAATAACTAATTTTAATAACGGCTTGCTACTGAGTGAGCCGTTTTTTTTACAACTCAATACCAATAGAAATGGCTATAACTTCATCCAGAATTGGAATTGCCCTGCTATTGTTGCTTTGCAGTATTCAACAATTGAATGCGCAAAATGCTTTAGTAATTCCTCCGGTGTTAAACGGACCACAATTTAATTTAACGGTTCAATCCGGAACTACCGCTTTTTATCCGAATACCACAACACCAACATACGGAGTAAATGGAAACTTACTAGCGCCAACTTTAATCATGCATACAGGTGATCAAGTAAACATTAGCTTACAAAACACGCTTAACGTGTCGACCACGATGCATTGGCATGGACTGCACGTTTCACCAATGAATGATGGCGGTCCGCATTCCATTATTCAACCCGGTGCTACTTGGAACCCGCAATTTCAAGTGATGAATGCTGCCGGCACATTCTGGTATCATCCGCATGGTGCAGGTCAAACCGATCCGCAAGTTTCGAAGGGTTTAGCCGGAATGATTATCGTGCACGATGCAGCCGAACTGGCACTGCCGATTCCACATACGTATGGCGTTGACGATGTACCGGTAATCATTCAAAGCAAGGCTTTTGATGTGCTGCAACAAATAGCTATTGCCACCGAAGAAGATACTGCTTTAATGGTGAATGGCACTATACATCCGTATTATAATGCACCATCACAAGTACTGCGTTTGCGCTTGTTGAATGGCAGTAGTATGCGTGTGTATAATATCGGCTTTAGCAATAATAAGGTCTTTTATCAAATCGCAACGGATGCCGGTTTGCGTGATTCGACACTGCAATTAACGCGCTTACGTTTGGCTCCCGGCGAGCGTTCCGAGGTGTTGATTGATTTATCGGGAATGAATGGGCAATCGCTTCAATTGATTGCTTATAATGCTGAATTACCAAACGGTTTTTATGGTGCAGCTCAAGTAGGTTATGGTACAGATACCATCATGGATTATCCGCATAATTTTTTAAACGGACAAAATTTTGAATTACTGAACTTTCAAATCGGTGCCGCTACTTCCGGAGCGGTATATACTATTCCAACCGCATTAGTTCCGCTTACGCCATTCACTACCACAGGTGTTACTAACTATCGCAGTATGGTTTTAGATACCTTACGCACCTTAGCTGCAATAGTGCCAACCGCCAGTATGGGGCCTTTTGGTATTAACCAACATACTTATGATATGGATACCATCAATTTTGTGACTACCAAAAATGCAAAAGAGATTTGGACCATCTATAATAAAACATTGGTTGCTCATCCGTTTCACATTCATGGCATGCACTTTTTCTTGTTAGAACGCAGCGGACAAGCTGTCCCAAAGCAAGAACAAGGAAAAAAAGATGTGGTATTGGTTTACCCCAATGACAGTGTAAAATTTATTACGCAATGGCTCGATTTTGCCGATGATGAAATGCCTTACATGTATCATTGCCACATGCTGCATCACGAAGACGACGGTATGATGGGGCAGTTTATTGTTCAAAATGCTATTGGAATCCAACAGTTGCCGGTTTCGTCTACAACGCTTAATTTTACGCTCAGCCCGAATCCGGCAAGCAATAAGATTACTCTTTCAAGTAAATCGTCAGTAAATGAAATGCTCGAGTTGAAGTTGTTTGATTGGATGGGGCAGCTGAAGTGGAGTAAACTAGTACAGGCCAACCAGTTACCGTTAACCATTCCGGTAGAAAACCAGGCCAACGGAATTTATTTATTACAGGTTAACAATCAAGGCGCTACACAATTATTGAAATTCACAATTCAAAACAAGTAAACACGATGAAATCCTATAAATTCATATTTAGTGTGTTGTTGAGCGTTTTGCTAACAGCGTGTAGTTTCAAAGTAAAGCAGGAGAATAAAACGGAAGCGGCCGTTCCCACAACTGATTCAACATCGGTAAAAGCAGTACAGGCGTATGTTTGTCCGATGAATTGCGAAAATAAAACCTATGCCGATACTGGGCGTTGTCCGGTTTGTAAAATGCAATTGGAAAAGCAAGCGCATTAAGGAATTCGCATTATTTCCAGTATCTTGTACACTACCACTATTTTCTGTTAAAAACTAAACGGTACTACCTTTTGACCACCTACTGCTTAAAGCTAATTTTAAGCAGTATAATATTATTTTAAAACACGGCGTTTTGAAGTAACGCTTTCTGATTTTTAACGTACCTGATTGATGAGGTTTCCTCACGCCTTTGAAAATAAACATTTCTATGATGCTAATCCCTTTTCGTAAGTCAGTTTGGTTAATGGCCTGCTGCTTGTTTTCATTTACTGTATTTAGTCAAACTACTGCTGTATACCATTCACCAACCGAAACCTTTCAACAAGGTGAAGCGTTGTTTGCGAAGCAACAATACCTGCAAGCACAATTAAAATTTCAGGCCTTCACCAAAGCGCAATCCACATTTTTAGGCGCCAATAAAATGCAAGTACAATTGGCCGATGCTGCTTACTACAATGCAGTGTGTGCTTTGTATTTGAATCAGTCGGATGCAGAATATTTATTAAAAGAATTTTTAAATCAATATCCGAACACCACCCGAATCAACGATACCCGTTATTATTTGGGTAAATTTAATTTCGAAAAAAATCAATTTAAAGATGTTATCCTATACCTCGAACAAGTGGATTACGGTTTATTGAGCATGGAGGAAGGTAGCAACGCTCAATTTTATTTAGCCTATAGTTATTTTTCTACTAAAAAAGTTGATAAGGCAAAACCGCTGTTTCAAACTTTAGCTCATGGTAAAAGCAAATATGCTGATGCGGCTAATTATTATGCCGGCTACATCAACTACAATCAAAAAAATTATGATGATGCATTAAGCTATTTGGAAAAAGCAAAAAATGCTGCTGCGTATGAAAAGGTAGTACCATTCTATATTTGCCGCATTTATTTTGTACAAAAGAAATACGAACAAGTATTAAACTATGCTGATGAAGCTTTGAGTAAACCCAATGTAATGAATCGCTCCGATATCAATTACATTATCGGACAAACCTGGTTTCAAAAAAAGGATTACCCCAATGCACTCAAGTATCTGCGCGCCTATGCCGATGAAAATAAAAAAATGCGTAAAGAAGATTTATACCAAATTGCCTTCGCTCAATACAAAACCGGTCTTTATGCCGATGCCATTACCAATTTGAAAGATTTGAATGTGTTGAAAGATTCGTTAGGACAATATGCTGTTTACTTATTGGGCGATTGTTATTTACGTACCTATCAAAACACCAATGCCAGAGCAGCTTTTAATCAAGCCGCAAAAATGGAGTTTGATAAAGAAATTAAAGAACAATCAACGTTTAACGCAGCCAAATTAGCCTTTGAAGATGGCTTGGATGAAGTGGCCATCAATACCTTGCAAAGTTTTTTAAAGGATTATCCGTCATCAGCCTTGAACCAAGAAGCAAAAGAATTATTAACTACCATCTACCTCAATACAAATAATTACGACGAAGCAATTGCTTTATTGGAAACCTTTCCAACTAAAACACCGAAATTAAAATTAGCTTATCAAAAGGCAGCCTATTATCGCGCTGTTGAATTATTCCACGATCGTAAATGGAATGAAGCCATTCGCGATTTTGATAAATCCATACAATACCCCATTGTCAATCAACTTGTGGCGGATGCTTATTATTGGAAAGGTGAAGTGTACTATGCGCAAAACAAACAAGAAGAAGCAATAGGTGCTTATTCAAAATACATTAGCTGGAGCGATTTAGACAGTAACGGCGTTCGTAAAAACATGCTCTCCAACGCACGGTATAACATTGCTTATTGTTACTTGAAACAATTGAATTATGATTTGGCCTTGCAAAATTTTAAATCTTGCTTAAGTGGATTGAAAGATAAAAACAGATTGTGGGCCGATGTAGAGCTACGTATAGCCGACTGTTATTTTATCGATAAAGATTATGAAAATGCCACGCGTTATTATGATCATGTGATTAAGCAAGGACAAAGCGGCGCTGATTATGCCCTATTCCAAAAAGGAATCATACTTGGATTGACCGATGATAACGAAGGCAAAATCCAAACCTTAAATGAAGTAGGTGCCGTTAATCCACGTTCTATTTATATTGATGATGCTAAATTTGAAATTGGGAATACGTATTTCAATCAAGAAAAATATGCGCAAGCGGAAGTAGAATACCAAGATGTAATTGCCAATTATCCAAAATCGATTTTCTATAAAAAAGCCAGAATGAAGCTGGCCTTGTTGTATGTGAATGCTGAACAAAACGATAAAGCCATAGCCGCGTATCAAGATATTATTAAAGATTATCCCAACAGCAACGAATCAACAGAAGCGTTGTTGGGGATGAAAAATATATATATCGATAAAGGTGATGCAAATGGATTCCTCGACTTTTTACGTGCTCAGCCCAATGCCCAATTAAATGCCAGTGCAGAGGATAGTTTGATGTATGAGGCTGCAGAAAGCAATTATAACAACGAAAAGTATGAAGATGCCCGTAAAAATTTTGACGATTACTTAACACGTTTTCCAAAAGGCTTCTTCTTGTTGAATGCCTATTTCTTACGTGCCGAATGTGCGGCTAAGAAAAAAGATTACAAACAAGCATTTGCCGATTATGAAGCCGTGGCGGCCATGAGTAACAATAAATTTACAGAACGTACACTCGTAAACTGTGCGCAAATAGCCTATTATCAATTGAAGAATTATGAAAAAGCTTTAATCTATTACAAACAATTGGGTGAAATTGCTTCCTATAAAAAGAATAAAGCCGAAGCCGTTGCCGGTGCGATGCGCAGCGCTTACAAAGTGAAAGCAAAAGATGATTGCAATCGCTATGCGCAACTCTTATTGGCCGATGAAACTACTGCTGATGACGAACGCAAAGAAGCGAATTATTATATCGGAAAATTGGCTTATGATGCCGGTGATTATGCAATGGCTAAAAAAGCATTGAGTGATTGTGCCCGTAAAAATAAAAACGAGTATGCAGCCGAATCTAATTATTTGTTAGCTGTAATGAAGTACAAAGAAAAAGACTTAGCCGGAGCAGAATCTTCTTGTTATGATCTGATCAATCAAATTCCTTCGTATGATAAATGGGTAGGCGAGTGCTTGTTGTTATTAGGTGATATTTATTACGATGAAAAGGAATACTTCCAGGCTAAATCAACCTTGGAAACCTTAAAAGAAAACATGAAGAATAAAGATTTAATTGATCGCGCCGATAAAAAACTAATCGTTATCAAACAAGCTGAAGAAGTTGATTCTAAGTTGATGAACGATTCCACCAAAGAAAAATAATTGCTTACTACTAAAGATTGCATCATGAAAAATAATAGAATTTTAAGTTTGCTTTGTGCAGCATTTTTACCTTTTACTGCATTAGCTCAACAACAAGCTGCCGATACGATTCTCGATTTAAATCAGGTCGATATCTTTAAGCCTTATCAGCCAATCTTAGCCGATGCTGTTAAAATAACTTTCTCTCCCGAATTGCCTAAACAACAAGTGGAGCCGGTTAAAATGCAATACGATTTGCCTGCTAAATTAATGGAGGTAACAAC
>JAHEYX010000029.1:0-3441 GCA_023251415.1 Chitinophagales bacterium | reverse complement strand
GCCCGGAAATTAAACCGCAAACTTTACCTAAAGTAAAAGCAAAAGAATACATACCAATTTTATATGCAAAAGTAGGTTTTGGAAATTATTCCTCGCCCAACTTGAATGCTTATTACAACAACAGCACGAATGCTGCTTTTAAATATGCAATCGAATTATTTCATCATTCAACCAATTCTTCCCCAATAGCCTTTCAACGTACTGCTAAAAGTGCCGTTAATTTAACAGCTACGTATTTAACTTCACAAGCCAAATGGTCAGGAGGTGTGCGTTATACCAACAGTATTTATCGTCCGTATGGCGTACCGCTTAATTCAAGTATCGGTATTACTAAAAACGATAAATGGATGTATCATATCATTGAACCCACCATCAAAGTAGCAAAACTAAATGCAGATCAAGGAACAGCCTTAAACTATGAAAGTACGATAGACCCTTATGTGCTAATTAAAAACGATAGTGCTGCACACCAACTCAGTGAAAACGGATTAAACTGGAATACGCATTTGGATAAAGCTTGGGAGGGCGGACATCAGGCTGTTTTGAATTTTTTAGTGCAGTACAATCAATTGAAAACCGAACTCAAAAATTGGTCAGATACCGGTCTTACACCGGCTAAAGGTTATTTTGAAATACAAAAGAATATGTTGCTTCATATTAATCCTGCTTATCAATACAAAGCTAAAGATTGGTATGCGCATGTTGGAGTAAATGTAGTTATGGATCAATCTACTTTACACCTGGCTCCGGATGTGCAAGTAGGCAAAAATTTAATCACCGAATATTTAATGGGCTATGCCGGATGGAAAGGGGATGTGCGTAAAAACAGTTATTACAGTATGCAACAAATCAATCCGTTTGTAGACTATTTGTTTTTACAAAACACAGTCTATAATGATGTATTCATCGGATTAAAAGGAACCGATAAAAAGAATTTGACTTATAACTTAAAATTGGCTTTGGTAAGCAGCAAACAATTACCGTTTTTTGTAAATACCGATTCTGCCGATTTTCGCGGATTTACTTTAGCTTATCAAAATGGAAAAGCTACTATGTTTAATGTGCATGCCGAAGCCGGCTATAATGCCAAAGACCAATTGAAGATTAATGCAGCCATCGATTATACCAATTATTACGCACCGGATTACTTTTATAATTACCACCAACCAACATTTACTGCTGCATTAAATGCCGCCTATAAATTAAACGAACAATGGCAATTTAAGTTGGGTGGAATGGGTTGGAATAATTTTCTAGCTAAATCCGGTAATACCACAACAACCATTAAAGGAGCTGCGGATATCAACTTAGAGGCTTCGTATCAATACAATAAATTCATTGCTGCGTATGTGCAGTTAAATAACCTTACCAATACCAAATACCAACGTTGGTATGGATATCCGGTTTATGGTTTGAATGGAATGATTGGAGTGGTATTAAATTACTAAAATCGATTTAGAATTTAAAACACTGGCTTCGGCCAATGTAAATACGACCACGGTATTCACCGGTTTTGCATTTAGAACTAAAAATATAGGTCAAGTGCATTTGTGTCAAAACATACCAATCTTTTTTAGCCGGGTTTCCTCTAGGTAATCTATCCAATTGATCCGGTTCACGGTGTTTTACTCCACGATAAGCAACATCAGCCGCTGTTTGACTATTCGTTGCAGCTAATAGCGAAGAGTTGATATAGGTAGTGCTCACATCATCCAAATAATCCGTTAACGTTTTACGACCGGCAAGTTCCAAGGCAAATACTAGTCGGTTATTGATGGCATATTTAAAACCGCCTCCTATTGGAAAACTTGGTTGAAACAATTGATATTTTGTACGATTATAACCTGCCACACCTTGTCCTTCTGTTCCTAAAGGTTGTAAGCGAACCAATTGACCATGATAACTGGTTTTAGGATCAAAATGAAAATAGGCTGCTCCAAAGGTGATATAAGGTGAAAAATTTTTGTTCTTACATGGATTGAATGAAAACAAGTTGATGTCAAACATTACATGTGCTTCTTGTATTTCGCTAGTGAAACTCAAGTTACGATCAATGTGACCTTTAACATTTGATAACCTATCATCCCCCGAAATACTTCCAAATTCAAAACCAAGTCGTGCCGAAAATACACCGCCAAAAGTGCCTCGCACAAAAGCACCGGCAGCCGGATGATGTTGTGCAATTTTAGATAGGGGAGCACTGATATCGCCAAGATAAGTACTGGCACCAGCACTTACGCCTGCTTCCCAAAATTGGGCATGAACAACTACTGGTTGCAACAACCAAATAAATGCAAAGCCGATAAGCAATGTTATTTTTTTCATAGTATTAATGGGCGAAATGATATTTGTAATTTTTCTTGTAGAAAATATAAGCAACCGTTATTCCTGAAATAAAGTAATAATCCTTGTTTTTGGGCGAACCTCTTGTCGAATCAAATTTAGCTGTCACCGGATAACCCAAATATTCGTCGGTACGAATAGACAATTCAGCTGCCATTTTACCATTGTTCTTTTCCAAATAGGCTAAATCAACATACTTCCCACTCAAATCATCTAAATAGTCGGTAAATGTTTTACGTATACCGAATTCGCCGGAAATGGTTACAAAATTTCCGTCACTCATACGTAGCCCCACTTTTAAACCGCCACCAAACGGTATGGAAAGCTGCGTCAGTTTGTACTTTTGACCATAACCCGGTATGCCTTGCCCTTCGGTGCCCAGTGGTTGTAAAGCATACCAAGTGCCCTTGTATAAGGCTTTCGGATTAAAATGATACACCGCTATTCCCGCAAATCCATATGGAGTAAACTTCTTAGTCGTACTAACCGGCTCAAAGCCAAATAAATTGATTTCTGCACCAACAGCTAATTCTAATATCGAACTTTTAAAACTCAAGTTTCTTTCGTGTCGTGAAATTGAAGTTGATAAGGCATCATCACCGGCTATATTAGCATAGGTAAAGCTGCTTCGAACATTCCAAAATTTACTTTTAGCATATCGAGCTGTCAATCCTGCACAAGGACGATAAGCTTGCCATTGCAACGGAGAACCTACTATGTCACCTAAATAAAATGACAATCCGGCCATACTGCCAAATTCGAAATTTCCTTCTTTGGTTCGCCAATTGTTTGAAAATTGGGCTTGTGCTGAAAGGCTAAAACCTCCAATTAAAAGTAGGCACAATACTTTAGTTAGCAGCTGTTTCATGGGTTGTTTTAAAAGCACAAATATAAATTATATTAAATATTGTTAAAGCGCCTTTTCAATTCGTAATTTTCGTAAAGGTAAAAGTAATACCAGTCCGATTATAAAATATACAGTTAATACCGTAATTGAATTGCGCATTGAACCGGTTAATTCTTCAATAAAGCCGAAAGTAGTGGTTCCCAACGTAATGGAGATTTTTTCGGAAACATCAAAAAAGCTAAAAAATGAAG
>JAHEYX010000306.1 GCA_023251415.1 Chitinophagales bacterium | reverse complement strand
AAAAATATCGTATTCACCAAAAAAGAAACTACATTTTTTTACCGTGGCGACCAAGGGAAAATAATTTATAGTGCGGAGTAAATAACTTAACAACGTAATTCTGCGACTTCTAAAAAAAAACTGCGTTTGGTGTTCCAATGAAAGTTTGAGGTGTGTAAATAGTTTGTATCTTCGAGTAGGCAGTGGTATAGCGCAACTTTGCCAATGGAAAACTGCAAAACAGGAGTGGTATTATAAAATAAACAAGATGACAGCTGTCTATTTAATTAAAGGGTTATTAATTGGCTTCTCTATAGCTGCTCCGGTTGGACCAATTGGTATTCTAACTATAAAACGCACCTTAACAGAAGGTCGAGTCTCCGGATTTGTTACAGGAATGGGAGCTGCAATGGCAGACACTTTTTACGGAATAATTGCAGGCTTCGGACTAACAGCAATTGCTTCGTTTCTTTTGACTCAAGCAACATGGATAAAACTAATCGGTGGCTCTTTTCTACTTTTTTTAGGTGTAAAATCATTTATCACTAAACCAGCTTCAACTGCAGCAAATGTTGACAGTAAGGGGCTCTTTAATAATTTAATTTCAACTTTTTTCTTAACTATTGCAAACCCAACAACTATTTTATCATTCTTAGCAATATTTGCGGGACTTGGATTAGGTACAACAAAGGCTTCGTATGCATCAACAGTATCACTTGTACTTGGGGTATTTATTGGTTCTGCATTATGGTGGTTCATTTTAAGTTCAATTGTTAGTTATTTTCAATCTAAAATTACACCTGTAAGACTGATTTGGATAAACAGACTTTCCGGATTAATACTAATTTCATTTGGTCTTTATGCTTTATATTCATGCATTAATTAAGCATTAATCTGCATATCGCTAACAGCACCGAACCAAAAGACGGAGTTTGGTGATTAAAAGCTTGTTTTGTGAAGACTTTAGCCATTGATTTAACGAACATTTGTGCAAAAAAATGTATTATTCGAAAAAGACATTCTGAAATCAATTAATAATGCAGAAAACATTTCAACTACTAATTTGCCTAATATGCTATAGCGTTTCAGTTAATGCGCAAAAGGCATTTGATTGCGATCAACTCAAAAAATCAATGTTGGAAACCCAGGCTATGATTGATTCGTTGAGAACAAGCGGAAAATTATCAACCGACTCCAATTATGTTAATAGAATTGATTCTTTAAATGCAACCCTGATTAACTGTATTAAATTATTAGCAATTGACGATAGGTTTCAAAAATGTGAATTGAATTCACACTTTAATTTTAAGTCTTTAATTTCTTCTGACAAACGTTTTTGCATTACTTCTTGGGACACCAGACTTGGAGGTACTATGATCGACTATACCAATGTAGTTATCTATAAAACCTTCAATAAAACATTTGTTAAACAGTTAGTTTATGGAGAGCCCGGTTTTAAAGATAATTCTAAAATAATGTTTGATACCTTATTTTCCATTCAAAACAATAAGGGACAAACCATCTATATAACTTATGGTTCAGGGTACGGTTCTACTGCTTTGCCATTTAGCGTAGTTAAAGCATTTATGATTACAGATAGTCTCATTGAGAATAGTATTATCTTCCCTAATGAAATTGATTCGCTTGCTTTTAACGACCCGAATAACAGTGGTGAATTAAGTATAGAATACGATCTTCATAATTTTAAAGGCAATGACAAGGTGCATGAGATGAAGTTTCTTAATGGTGGTTTAGAAATCAAAGTGCCAATTATTAAGGCGAATGGACGGCCAAGCAATCGCTATTATTCACTGGTATTTAATGGGGAGAGGTACATTAAAAAAGAGTAATTGGCTTAGCTATTACTTCATTCTTGCAGTTTATACTATTGCGCTCAACTGAAAAGTGATTATCAAAATTAACATTAACCAAATTGCTTACTATGAAATTCTGTTTTGTTGCCATTACACTCCTACTTTTTTCTTATACTACTTGGGGACAAATTTCTCAGCCAATTGCAATTAAGTGGGTGGACACTTTAACAGGAGATTATTCATTTACTAAGCGTTGGACATATCCTCCGGGAATTGAAATGAAAAGTGATGGAAGAGCCGGTTGTGCTGACGGAGGCTTTTGTCCGCAACGTTGTTATGCCATGCAGGATAGTAATGGTATTGTTTACAAAGATTCAGCGCAAGTGTTTTACAGCTTATTAGATACCAACCATCTAAACATTACGTTACAATGTGAATCATCGTGTAACGAATGGATGGGTTCAGAATTGATGGAAGTCGAATATTTTAGTAATACAAGTGTGTTTTGTCATACTTTAAACGGGCCTTCAACTCATAGTAGTTTGCAAATGCTCATAGTTGAAAATAATTGTAATGCATTTATTGATTTAAATAGTATTAAACCAAAGAGTAGTATGGTCTATAATTGTAATAGTGGTTTTATCACTATTGATAAAACATTATGGGATAAAGGAATTTTGAAAGCTGAATTCAATTTTAATTTTGATGCTAAGGATAAGAATCAAAAAAGTATAACTTTAAAAGGGAAAACGTATGTAAAAATGAAAACGCCTTAAACCAGCTCAAGGGGTGCTGCTAAAAAAGGAATACATAGCAGGCAATTATGTTGTGCGGGTATAGCGTTTTTAACTTACTGTAACTTAGTTAAAATTGCTTTTAAGTTAAATTTACCACAATTAAACTACTTCATGAAGTACAACTACTTTTTATTAGATGAACTTTGCAAATTTGATTTTGTGTATCTTCAACAATTGGGCTTTATCAAAGATAAAATTTCACAAGCAAAGCAGCCTTTAAATCTTAAAACAAAACCACTACTGAATGACTAAGTTATTACGCTACAAACCACTATTTGCATTACTAATTAGTTTAACTTTCTGGAGCGCCTGCAATGCACAAAACAAAAGCCTTTATACCACCGATATTTTAAACAAACTTAAATCCTCTTATTCCGCACAGCCGAAATTAATACGTACGCAAAGTACAAGCAAATACAACAATATCACTTGTGCCATTCAAGACAGAAAAGGTATTATTTGGTTTGGAACAGACAGTGATGGCGTTTATACATTCGATGGTAGTTTTTTTACGCAATACACAACAAAAGAAGGTTTAATTTGTAATTCGATTCGATCACTTTTGGAGGATAAGGACGGAAACATTTGGTTTGGAACCCGAGACGGTATTTGTAAAACAGACGGCAAAACTATAAGCAGTGTACCGATTAGCTTTTTCATCAGACCAACTAGTACCAGCAATACCTATTATAACCAATGGGCCACAAAAAATACAGTATGGAGTATGATGCAAGATAAAACCGGGAAAATATGGTTTGGTATTGGTGATGGCGTTTATTGTTATGAAGGAGGCACTTTTACGCGCTTTCTTGCAGATGGAAAGGTTATCAATAAAGACAGTCTGCATCTAAGATTAGTTGCTGCTCTATTAGAAGATAAGGATGGTATTATTTGGTTTGCATCCGGAATGCCGCCGGGTTATGAAGGTCTTTGCAGGTTTGATGGTAAAGCGATAAAAGCCTATAAACCTAAAAAGGAAGGTTGGTTTAGAAATGTACTTGAAAGCAAAAACGGTAATTTATTACTTGCTACAAGGCACTTTGGCGTATGGAGTTATGATGGTAAGTCATTTACTGATTACAGTCAACCTAAGGAGTTATACAAAGCATCATTAAATGCCATTTTAGAAGATAAAGCCGGTAATTTATGGATAGCTTCGAATTATGGAATAGCACAAGATGATACCTTAGGCGGATTATGGTATTCGAGCAGCTCAGCTAGCAATCCAGCAGCCATAACATTTACTAAAATTTTCAACAAAGAGGTATACTTTTTATTTGAAGACAAAGACCATTCGATTTGGTTCGGTTCGAGAAATATGGAATTGTATAAATACGATCGAAAAAAAATAATTAAATACTCAGAGTAGGGAAGTATGGGGCATTCTAAAAGGTAAACAAGCTTATTATTCACATGACCCCG
>JAHEYX010000028.1 GCA_023251415.1 Chitinophagales bacterium | reverse complement strand
AATTAAGAATAGCTCCATTTCAATAGACAGCTGCAAAATTGTCAGTTAATGTTTCAAATATTAGCATAAATCGGTTAAAGCAGTTTCGACATGAATACGTCAATTGCAATACAGCAGTCAAAACTCTTGAATTTCGAATCTAAATTGTTTGATCCGTTTTTCTTTTAATTTCAGTAGCTATGCTACACTTCAAATTGTTAGCGGTAAAAGGATAAAGAAAACCATTTAAAATTGCTAAATCCCTAAAAATCGTTTCAACCTTTGGAAAGTATTAAAGCATTAATCGAAGCAGAAATAATTTTGCTTTCTAAATTCGCTCCAATCAAGCGTAGATTCCTTCGGGAAAAGGCCGAAAAATGCACTGCCACTGCCACTCATACAAGCATAAACCGCCCCCATCGCATATAATTTACTTTTAATATCTTCTAAAGCGGGATGGCTAGGGAAAACCGCGGCTTCGAAATCATTGACCAACTGTGTTTTCCATGTTGCTATCGGTTGTTTAAGTATTTCTTTAAGTCCGATTGCAGGCGCCTTTGGAGTGATTTGACGATATGCCCAGCCTGTATTTACATGAACCGCCGGATACACAATACCAATTTTATAAGCAGATAAGTCAACAGCAATCGGCTCCAACACTTCTCCCCTTCCACTTGCATAGTGTGGAATCGGATCAATAAAAAATGCACAATCGCTTCCTAATTGAGCAGCATATTGACGCAGTAACTCATTCGACAAACCCAATTCAAACAGTTCATTTAAAGCAAGTAACGTATAAGCTGCATCAGCTGAACCACCACCCAAGCCAGCGCCCATTGGAATTACTTTATGCAAATGTATTTTAACCGGTGCCAGGTGATGCTTTTGATGCATTAACTGATAGGCCCGTAAACACAGATTATCTTCCGGTGCGCCAGAAACCGTTAAACCGCTTGTAGTGAATTGCATACGGTCTGCTTTTAATACTTCTAAAGCATCCTTTAAGGGTGTAGCCAAGAAAACGGTTTCTAATTCATGAAAGCCATCTGTTCGTTTAGCAACAACATGCAATCCTAAATTAATCTTTGCTGGTGGAAATAAAATCATTCGGCGAATTAAGCAATTATTTCAATATGTTTGTCGGTAGATTCCTCAACTTGATTAAAAAATTCCTAAAATATAATTTTCATTTGGCGCTTGCTGCAGCCATTGCTATAAATATTCCCATATACACCATAGCCAATTATGCCATTAGCACAATAATTTTATTGAATGCAATCGCATTTTTCAGTACGCTGGCCAGTTACAATTACTACCGCAGAAACAGCCGCCCAACCTGGTTAATTCCATTAGTATTAACGGGTATATTTTATTTACTTTTGGGAATTGACAGCATGCTCCTTTTAACGTTAAATATTGTCATTTGTTTAATCTACCAATCCCCGATTAAATGGCTAAATATGCGCAGAAATGCCATAGCTAAACCACTATTAATTTCAATCTGTTGGATTAATACGATTTTTTTACTCCCTTTATTGGTCAATATCAATGAAGCGCCGCTGTATTTACCCGAGTCACTAATTCCTGCATTGTATTGCAATCAATTGTTATTATTTCTAGCGTTGTGTCTTGTAACTGATTTAACTCAAGTCAAGCTCGATAAAATTAAAGGTTTACAAAGCTATCCGGTTAAGTATGGTATTCGAACAACTCAATACACCATTCTTCTTTTAGGATGTAGTCAATTGATGTTAGCTTGGGTGTATTACCACCATTTTTCTAATCCCAAAATGGCTATTTTTCAAGCAATCCAATTTTTAGGTTTAACGGTTTTAGTAAGCATAACGCGTACAAATGCGCTTCAAAAAACCACCGCCATATTAGCTGATATCTTTATTGGGTTAGTAGGCATCTTGTTTTTCTTGATGCAGTAGCGGCAGCGTTAAGGCAATTGAATGCCTGCAAAGGTTGTTACCGCAAGTGGTGCAATAGTAGCATTAAATTTCAAATTGATGGCACGAATAATCTCATTGGTTAATATGGCATAGCCTTGTGCAGTTGGTGTTTGGCCATCGCTACTGAAAAAACCACCGCTAATAAACTTAGTATTGAAGTTCAGGCCATCAATTACTTTTCCTGATTTTACTTCATTCATTACTGAATACCAATCGGCAACGGCCAAATTATAATCAGCCGCCTTTTGCTTGATAATGGCGTTATAGCTGAGTATAGCTTGATTTATTTTTGCCAATTCAGCTTCATCTAAAACATATTCATCTAAAATCGGGAAAAACACCCCCATACCCAAACACTTCAATGAATCAGCATTTACACTTAATAATATGGATTCGTTTTCTTGAAGCATTTTAATCGGCTGGGAATAGCTGGGGGTAGTGGTACCAACAGCACTTTCGGCTACGAAACCGTTCTTTCCGCTTCTAAATTTTAAAATGGATGAATAGCCATAGAGTGCGTTAAGTTGAGCTGCTTGAGCCGTGTCTAATTGTACGCCCATTGGTGGCAACGTTGAATAATATGGTAAACAAGATATAGCAGGTATAGTACAAATAACGCCATTGTGCATTCCGGCCTTTTGAAGTGCTTGCAAAAGGGATTCTAATTTATTTTCAAAAATGGCACTTGCCGGAATGGGCAAAGCCATTGGTGAACCGCCTTGTTGCGCCCAATTGTAAATATCATCCATACCAACTTGCAATACGGCAAAGGAGGCATTAATTCGTTGAGCATCTTGCAAAACTGTACTCACACCGGGTTGCGATGCAAAATAGGGATAGAACGGATTTGGCACTGTACTCGAATAAGCAGGATTAGTTGCTGTTAATGAAGCCATTGTAGCGTATGGAAAAGCTAAAGCATTGTAAATTCCGTTGACATGATGCTGTGCTAAATAGTTTTTAGCTAACACGGCTTCGGAAGTGTTCTTTTCTGCTATAAAAAACTGGCTTGAAGCATCACAGGCAAATTGTTTGACGATAACACTTGTTTTGCTTTTGTACAAATGATGCGGATTACCTAACCCTAAACCATAAAGACTTATTAATTCAGGTGCAGAAAATTCATCAACTGCTCCGGCTTGAGCAAATTGACCGTACAATAATTTGCAAGGGGCTTGGTTTTGTGAAGTAGCATCCCAAACATTATTTTGCATACCGGAAAGCCAACTGCCACCCAGGTAAAGTACTTTTTTCAAATCAGTACCCCCTAAAGAAGGTTGAGCAGGCTCGACCAATTTTTTGCAGCTACTAGCTCCAATCAGCACTACCAATAAAAGAGCGAATGGCTTCATAACTATAGAATTAAACCGGTTAGGTTATACTAAAATACTACAAAATTTGCTGTGGCGATTCCCATTTTAACGGCAATGACAGCACCAATAATAATTACCCCTATCGCAATAAGCGCAATGGTCAATCCACGTTTGTACATTTTCAACAGATGAGTAGTACGCATGTGTTCACCAATATTATTCATGATATTTTCAATACGCATAAAAGCCGACTCGCTTTTTACAACATAGTCATAAGCCCCATGTTTCATGCATTCTACGGCAATTTGAATCTTATCTTGACCGCTTAACATGACCACTTGAATTTCAGGCCTTTTTTCCTTTAATGCTTTTAAAATGGCAACTCCATCTTCAGCCGATTTATTTACACTCATTAAATGGTAATCCAAAATGATTAATTCCGGATTGAGGTGCAGATTTTCTAACGCCTCTTCACCGGTAGAATAGGTATGTAAAACCAATTCAAATTTATCATCTAAATAATCATGCAACATTTGTGTTTGCATTGGATCATCATCAATTAGAAAAACTATTTTTTGCATTTTTGCCATATTCAAGCTTGTGTTTTAATTCTTTTAAAGTGTAGGTAAAACTCCTTTTAATTCGTCCATCGATTGGAGTACAATTTTGGTTAATTCTTCTACCAATGCCGGTAGCTCGTGTAATTGCGTTTGCTCACCACAATAGCGTTCAATACGAATAATGGTCTCTTCTGCCACACTAATACCCATATATTTGGTTTGCGACTTTAATGTATGTGCCGCAACTTTAATAGACTCGTAATCTTTTTTTTGCATTCCTTCTTCAATGACTTGCAATTTCTGAGCAGCCATATCGAGATACATTTGAATATACTTTTTCACCTTCGACACATCTCCTCGAGTGAATTCATTTAAAAATGTTAAGTTCGTTACCATTATTTTTCCAAGCGATTTAAGAATGCAAATAAACTAAATTTGACTATAATTTCTTTACTAAATACTATTGGTTTTCCAGTACTATATTACCGTAATAGCTTTAAAGATTTTGAGCAATAAATCTTCTTCTGCAAAAGGTTTACTGATATAGTCGTTCATACCAACAGCAAATGCTCTATCATTATCATCTTTTAAGGCATCTGCGGTCATGGCAATAATTTGAATGGCTGATTTTGGATGCGGCAACGCTGAGCGAATCATTTGCGTAGCCAAATAACCGTTCATTTCAGGCATTTGTATATCCATCAATACGACATCAAATTCACCGTTACTGATGGCATCGATAGCTTCTTTGCCATTATTAACCATAGTTAATTGCAGATCTTCAATTAAACTGTTCAAGGTATCTTCAGCTACCATTTGATTGAATGGATCATCTTCGGCTAATAAAATTTTGACCCCTTTTAACCGGGATTTAACCTGTTGCATATCCACCGCAGCAGCTTGTGTTGGAGCTTGATTAGAAGCTACTTGCAAAGGAATATCAAAGTAAAATTTGGTACCAACCCCAAGTTCACTGCTTAAACCAATTTCCCCTTGCATCAATTCTACTAAATTTTTAGAAATGCTTAATCCCAAACCGGTTCCACCATATTTGCGATTCGTTTCTGCATCGGCTTGTGTAAAGCTCTCAAATACGGCAGCTTGCTTCTCCGGAGCAATACCAATACCGGTATCTGCTACTTCAAAATGAAAGGCATACACATCAGTAGAAGTATCTGCTAATTGCGCTCGCACTGACACGGTTACCCCACCCTTCTCCGTAAATTTCATAGCATTACCCGTCAAATTAATTAGAATTTGAGTTAAACGTGTAGGATCACCCAAAACTAAATCGGGCACATTCGCATCTATATTGGTTTTAAAATAGATTTTCTTTTCTTCTGCTTTAAAATGAAAGGTATTAGCAATAGTTTCGAGTAATGCGGCTATGGACATTGGAATGCGCTCCAATTCTAATTTACCGGCTTGAATCTTTGATAGATCCAAAATATCATTAATAATAACCAATAAATTTTGAGCTGAAACTTGAATTATCCCTAAGTACTTGGTTTGCTGTTCATCTAAAGGCGTCTTCATCACCAAATTCGTCATACCAATAATCGCATTCATGGGAGTGCGAATTTCATGACTCATATTGGCAAGAAATTGCTGTTTAAAACGTTCGCTTTGTTCAGCCTTTTCTTTTTCAGCTTCAGCACTAACTAATCGTAAGGTGGTTTCACGTGCTTTTTTAATAAACTTAATTTCTTCTGTAGCCTTTGCAATTGTTTTATCAAAATCATCAAACTCGATAGGCTTAGTTATAAAATCAAAAGCGCCGGAATTCATGGCTGTTCTGATTTTCCCCATATCACCATATGCTGAAACTACAACCGGTTTAATGTGATTAAATTTTTCACGAATTTCTTTAACTAAGGTTAACCCATCCATAATGGGCATATTGATATCGGTAAACACTAAATCGATATGTTCGTCGGCACCAAGCATATCAAGGGCTTCAACACCATTATGTGCGAAACTGAAATGGAAAATTTCATCACGAATTTGCTTTCTGAATTTTTGTTGTATCAGAAATTCCAAATCCGGCTCATCATCAACAACTAGTATTTTTAAAGGCATAAAAGTAAATGAATCTAAAGTTTAAAGTGGGGATGAATTAATTACTTAATTGAAATATTTTACTTTTTAACAATTCAAAATCAACCGGCTTTGTTAAGAAATCATCAGCGCCAAGTTGCTTTGCATTCGACATGTTTTGAAGGTCGCCGTATGCCGAAACCATCATTATTTTCAAATAAGGATACTTTTCCTTTGTAATTTTTAACAATTCTAAACCACTCATTTCAGGCATATTGATATCAGAAAGCAACAACACATAATCCATCGGATTTAAGGTAGCCATGAATGACAACGCTTCTTTTGCACTAAATGCAAAGTGCAAGCTCAATAAATTTTCTTTTAATTCCTTTCGAAACTTCAGTTTGAATAACAATTCGACGTCGAGTTCGTCATCTACTATTAGTACTTTCATGGTTGTAAAAGTTGGGGGCTAAAAAATAACTGCTCTAAAATACTATTTTTTATAATATTGCATACCCTTTTAAGATTTTATACCAAAAAAATCTCCTGATTAACGAAACTTGGCTGATAATTAAGCAGTTCTGGACTCACTTTCAATTCATTACCGGAAGAAATTTGTGAATTTGCAACAGGTATACCTTTGCGACTGAATTACTATCTTTGTCGAAAACAAGTACATGTTTACTGGAATTATTGAAACCACTGGAAAGCTTATTGAAACTTGGGAGTCGGGAACGAATCGCCACTTTAGAATTCAATCGAATATATCAAATGCGTTAAAAATCGATCAAAGTGTTGCACACAATGGGGTATGTTTGACGGTTGTAGCTTGTAATGCAGCGTTTCATGAAGTAGTTGCGGTGAAAGAAACACTAACCAAAACCAATTTAGGACAATTAAAAACCGATGACTTGATTAATCTGGAACGCTGTTTGGTTTTCAACGGTCGACTTGATGGGCATTTAGTACAAGGACATGTTGATGGTGTTGCAAAATGCAGTCAAATCAAGGATGAAAATGGTTCCTACTTAATTAGTTTTGAAATTCTTAACCCACCTTCAGTACCATTGATCATAGAGAAAGGGAGCATAACGGTAAATGGCGTTTCCTTAACGGCTTTCAATATTTTACCCAATCAATTTCAAGTTGCCATAATACCATATACCTGGCAACATACCAACTTTCAGCAATTAGCATTAAATGATATGGTTAATATTGAGTATGATATCATAGGCAAGTATTTGTATCAATTCAGTAAAAGCTATCAAAGCCTCTAATTGAAAAACACTACCATAAAATCACAATCAGTGCGGATTTCAACTAGTCCAATTGTATTCACCTTACTTATTGTATGCACACTACAGTCGTGTTTAAATGCCGCTTACGCAACAACTAAGACCGACAGTAGCGCTACTTTCAGCATTAAACCTACTGCCGACTTCGATCAACGTTTTTATTATTGCTCAAATTTACGAATGAATGTTTGGGGCTATCGTGGCGGGTTTTTATTGTATGAAAAGTATAAAGCCGGCATTGGGGTTTATTATTTGAATCAAACCAATACCTTTCCGGCGGGCAGCACCATTGCTGAGTTGCATCAAATTAGCAATGCCATCACTGTTCAACAGCTTAATTATATTGGAACACTTTATTTAGAACCCTTTTTATTTCGAAGAGCTTTGTTTGAATCAAGTATACTCATTGAAAGTGGCTATGGCAAAATCACAAATCGGATACGTAATCCGGTTGCTCCATATCAGGAAGCTATTGAAAATGGACATTTTCTTCCTTTAGGCGTTGGATTATCTGTAAACTTTAAATTTCCACCGCTATTCGGCTTTGTTCCATTGCGTTGGTTTGGAATCAACTTAATTGGCGGCTATCGCACTGCTATTAATGATAACCTCAATTCACTAAATTACAATGGTGCTTATTGGAGTTTAAGCGGTGCTATATTTTTAGATCGTTTTGAAGATGATTTCAAAGCATTTATCAGAAAGCGAAAAGCAAATCGTAGAATATAATCACGTGCAGTTAATTACTCGGTGTAATCTAATTCCTTACCATACGTTTCCTTCATGGTAAACACGGTTAATAAAGGAATTATAATCATAATACAACCTGTAATTATTGCACTCCAAATTAAAGCTTGCTCCTTTCCCAACGAAGATTTTAAGAGCACTTGCAAATAGGTAAACAATAATGAAATAAAGAATAATGCTCCTCGAATAAAATTAGGTACAGTGGTCGTAACTGTTGATCTTAAATTTGTGCCAAAACTTTCGGCTGCGATTGTCACTATAACAGCCCAAAAACCTGCCCCTATTCCGACCGCCACGATAATCCAATAGTAGGTTGCAGCAGTAATACCATTAGCATTAAAGAACGGAATTAAAGTAACCACCAAAAGCAGTAAGAATATGACAATAACCTTTTTCCTGCTTTTTAACCATTGACTCATGGCACCACTTAAAAAGTCACCTACTGTAACACCGGCATAAAAAAACATAATAGCTTTAGCTGCTTTAATTTCACCAACCACGCCAATTGCTTTCGCCAATTCCGGAGAAAAGGTAATTAAGATTCCTATGGTATACCATATTGGAAGTCCAATTAGAATACATTTCAAGTACTTTTTGAAACGCACCCAATTGGTAAACAACATACTAAAGTCGCCTTTTTTGACTTCGTGGTGTTTGATTGCATCATACATTCCGGATTCAAATAAGCCAATACGCATAAACAATAAGGTAAGTCCTAATCCCCCACCGATATAATAACAAATGCGCCAACCGTTTACAACTGTTTCAAAAAATATCCCTACAAAACCTGCAAACACAGCACCTGAAACACCAATAGTGGCAACCAGCATCGTTCCATAACCTCGTTTCTCCTTCGGAAGCATTTCACTTACTAAAGTAATTCCGGCCCCCAACTCGCCAGCCAATCCAAAGCCGGCTATAAATCGCAAAATACCATATTGCATAGTATTTTGAACCAATCCGTTCGCAATATTAGCTAATGAATACAGTAAAATCGAACCAAATAAAACCGATAAACGACCTTTTTTATCCCCTAAAATGCCCCAAAAGATACCGCCGGTTAACATACCAATCATCTGAACATTTAATAATACCAATCCAATTTCTTGAATTTTATCGATAGGAACACCTATGCCTATTAAGCTTTGCTTGCGTACTATACTAAATAATATTAAATCATAAATATCTACAAAATAGCCAAGTGCAGCAACAATAATGGTTGCAGATAAATAATCTTTCCAACGAAAATGGTGTTCTTGATTCATTGTTGCAAATGTGTAAAAAAAATTCAATACAAAAAACTTGTAGGGCTGAAAATAGAATTTGCCGTATGAAATAATAGATTCGAAATAATTGAGTAATATTGTCAAACAAATCGAATCTCATGATAAAAGCATACTCCTCCCTATTCGTTCTGCTTGTTACTGTTTTTAATTTCACAACTTATGCGCAAAGTACAAGTATTCCTTTAAATCGCACCGACTATCAATGGATAGATCGAATGGAGATTCGCAGTGGGCAATTTGCTCCCGACTTCAACTCCTTCAACAAAGGAATTTCCAGAGACCAAATAGCTACTTACATTCTTGCATTAGATTCAGAAAACATCAAATTAACGAATGTAGATCGTAAGAATTTACAATGGCTTTATAACGATAATGATGAATATTGTGGCGACAATGCCAGTAATAACAGTAATTATGCACTTTTCAATTTGTTTTACAGTAAGACCACTGATTTATACTCTTTGTCAGACAGTAAATTAGATTTAAAAGTAAATCCGGTGCTGTTTTATCAAGGTGGTGGCGCTTCTGCTAATTCCGTTGGCGGCTTATCAAGCGATCCTCATTTTATGTTTTATAATACGCGAGGTATTGAAATAAGAGGAAACTTTTTGAAGCGCTTAGGCTTTTATTCCTATATCGGCGAAAACCAATGGTCAGCACCTGCTTATGTTAAAGAATACACCAACAAATACTTAGCAGTTCCTGGCGTTGGATATTATAAATTAGACAATAAATTAAACGGTCCATTAAAATTTTCGGGTGTCGATTTTTTAGATGCGCGCGGTTATATTACATTCTCTGCCCTTAAAAACATTGTGCGATTCAGTTTCGGACAAGATAAAGTTTTCCTTGGCTATGGCATGCGCTCTTTGTTCTTAAGTGACAACAGCAATAGCCAACTATTTTTAAAAGTTAGTACACATTATGGTAAGTTTGATTATCAAAATATTTTCACGCAATTAATCAAACAACACGATCCAACGCACGGTGATTTTTTATACCCGAAAAAATTCGCCGCATTTCATCATCTCAATTTTAACTTGACCAACAAGGTTAAAATAGGTGTTTACGAAGGCGTTATTTTTTCGCGAAACAATCAATACGAATTGCAGTACTTAGTACCGGTTGTATTTTATCGACAAGTAGAACAAGCATTAGGCAGCCCTGATAATGCTGTGATGGGTGCCGATGCAAGTGTCTTATTATTCAAGCATTTCGAATTATATGGTCAATTTTTATTGGATGAATTTAATTTTAATCAGATTAGAGCCAATCGTAAAGTTTGGACCAATAAAAATGGAATACAAGCCGGTTTAAAATATGTAAACGTATTTGGTATTGCTAATTTAGATGCCACTGCAGAAATTAATATTGTGCGCCCTTATACTTACTCTCATCGCGATAGTTTGGCAAATTACACCCACTACAATCAAGCCTTAGCTCATCCTTCAGGAGCTAATTTTAAAGAAGTTTGCGGAAAGGTACATTACCAACCTGTACAACGTTTTACCGTTACCTATTCGTTCGCAGTGCAAAGCATAGGTTTAGACACCGCCAATAGTGATTGGGGACAAAACCCATTAATCAGTTATAATAATCGCCCTTCTCGTTTCTTAAAAGATAATGGTGATGCAGCTTTCAGCTATAATACCGGTGGAGGAGTAAATACCAAAATATTTGTTGCCGATTTAGTGGTTTCGTATCAATTCGCACACAACATGTATTTGGACTTAAATTATATTCATCGTACACAACAAGCAAAAGTTAGCAGTTTGAATCGTTTAGAAGATTATTATGGCATAGGTGTTCGCCTCAATTTTGCACGTAATGCTATGCTCTTCTAAAATATGGAAGTTGAATTAAACAAGTTTATTCGCATCTGTGTGAGCACCGTCTTACTAACTTACGCGCTATGCCTTGCAATAGGGTTGATTTACAATACCGGTTTACATTTACCTTACCTCACGATAAGTGATTCCAGTAATTTATTGGATTCGACCTTGTCCTTACTTCCTATTGGCTGTTTCCCTGCATTTGCAGCTGGGATTATTATGTTGATTCGTGGAAACAAAAATTGGGGTTTCGGTTTGCTTCTAGGCGCTTGTATTGCAGAAGGATTGACATTTTTGCCAACCTTATACACTTACTTTTTTCTTACGAAATTCTAATTTACTTCGTATTTAATAAACTGCCTTATTACAAATTTCCTCGAACCGCTTGTTCTCTTTCGATAGCTTCAAATAACGCCTTGAAATTTCCTTTGCCAAAAGATTTAGCTCCTTTACGTTGGATTATTTCATAGAACATGGTAGGACGATCTTCTACCGGTTTAGTAAATAACTGAAGCAAATAACCTTCATCATCACGATCAACCAAAATACCAAGTTCTTTTAAGGGTTCAAGATCTTCTTCAATAGCACCAACACGCTCAATTAAATCATCATAATAAGAGGCAGGTACTTTTAGAAATTCTACCCCACGCGCCATCAATTCACGAACGGTGCTAACGATGTCTTTTGTAGCAATCGCAATGTGTTGTGTACCTTCTCCTTCGTAAAATTCAAGGTACTCTTCCACTTGTGACTTTTTCTTTCCTTCTGCCGGTTCATTGATTGGAAACTTAACATAGCCATTTCCATTACTCATTACTTTACTCATTAAAGCAGAATATTCTGTAGAAATATCTTTGTCATCAAACGACAAAATATTTTTAAAACCCATTACTTCTTCGTAAAATTTAACCCAAGGGTTCATTTGATTCCAACCCACATTTCCTACGCAATGATCTACATATTCTAATCCAACCGGTGTAGGATTATAAGCGCTCTTCCAAGGTTCAAAACCAGGCATAAAAACACCTTTGTAGTTTTTACGTTCTACAAACAAATGCACCACTTCACCATAAGTATGTATGCCGCTCACGCGAATTTCACCATTTGCATCAGTTAATGTTTGCGGCTCCATGTATGATTTACCGCCACGTTTAACGGTTTGCTCATAAGCGTCATAAGCATCATCAACCATCAGTGCCAATACTTTAACACCGTCGCCATGCTTTTTATGATGTTCAGCAATCGGACTGTCACTGTGCAAAGGTGACGTAAGCATTAAACGCATTTTATTTTGCACCAACACATAACTTACACGATCTTTAACACCGGTTTCCGGGCCGCTATAAGCTAAACTTTGGAAACCAAACGCCGTTTTATAATAATGGGCTGCTTGTTTGGCATTGCCTACATATAATTCAATGTAATCTGTACCGTGAAGGGGTAAAAAGTCATTAACAAGGGTATCCTGTTCAACAGGAATTGAAGTAGTGGTGTTCATAAATTTCCTTTTTCTGTTGCAAAATTGCTGAAATTAAATGAGAAATAAAAATGAAAGCCATTAACGTATCAAGGTAACATCCCCTTTTTGATGAAAATCCCATTTTGAATTTTCAAAACGAACATCTGCCACATAAACAAAAACACTAATAGGTTGAAGCAATTCTTTATAGTAGCCATTCCAACCAAAATTATAATCAGTAGATTCAAAAACGCGTTCACCCCAGCGATTAAAGATTTGCAAATGGTAAGAAACTATCATTTCAGGCTTATCACAAAGTACTTTAAATACATCATCTAAATTATCGCCATTTGGAGAAAAAGCATTAGGGATACCAATATGCGGTATAGCAACAATCTCATGACAGGTTGTGTCAATACATCCTTGTGGACTAATGGCTTTTAAACAAACTACATAATCATTATGCAAACCAAAGGTATGATAAACATCAATCGAAGCACTATGTGCACCATCGCCAAAACTCCAATCAAAAACAGACGCTCCACTGCTTAAATTTTGAAAGTAAAACGACATTGATCCGTTTTCATTGGTATACTCCGGGTTAAATTCCGCAATTGGATTAGGATAAACTGTAATGTTAAGTCTAGCTGTATCAGTACTGTTGCAGGTGGCAGGATTTGAGGCAATTAATTGAATTTGAAAGGAACCCACTTGATTAAAAACATGTTGCACATAAGTAGCTGAGGCATAGCTACCATCACCAAAACTCCATTGAATAGCAGTGGCATTGTGCGACGTATCAGTACCCATAAAGCTAGCAGGAACACATACACTTACCATACTTGAAAAGCCGGCTTTAACATATTCAAAATAAACTTGTTTCTGTACGGTATCATTAAATCCGCAGGCTTGATAAGCAATAAGCGTTATGGTATAAGGGCCGTGTGCCGGATATGCATGGGTAGGATTGCTTTGCGTACTGGTTGCTCCATCACCAAAATCCCAATGATAAGCTATAGCATTCACACTTTGATTAAGGAGGGATACCGCATTATTTACACAATTTAAGGTATAGCTAAAGTCAGCAATAGCCAGTGTAGTAGGCAAAACAATCATGTTCATGGTAACCGTGTCACTGCCATTGCAAGTAGCAGGATTGAATGCAATCAGTTGGATTTGATAAGTACCAGGATTGGTATACAAATGATTTGGTGTGGTGGCATTCGATAGTGGTGAACCATCACCAAAATCCCAGGAATAAGTAGTGGCATTCGTACTCAAGTTACTTACACTTACTTGAATTGGCGCACATCCGGTATCATTTACTAACAAATTAGTTTGTGCAGTTACAAACGAAAATTGTATAGTCTGTGAAGTGGTGTCAGGTGAACCACACGGATTATTTGCAATAAGTGAAATTGTATAAGGCCCATTGCCGGTGTATACATGTACCGGTGAGGCTATGGTTGTGGTCGGACTTCCATCGCCGAAATCCCACACAAAGTTCGTCGACCCGCTACTTTGATTCGTAAATGCAACTTGATGCAAAATACAATTGGTTGACATAGAAAATTGCGCTGTTGCTGCTGTAGTGGGCAAAACTAAAATATGCAACAATGCTGTATCGGTTAAATTACAGGCGTTTGGATTATGGGCTACAAATGTAACCGTATAGTTTCCCGGATTTAAAAAAGTATGAGATGGAGCTGCATTGGTGTCAATAGGGGTACCATCACCAAAATCCCATGAATAACTAATTGAATTGGTACTAAAATTATTAAAATTCACAATCATTGGAGTACAACCCGTATCGTTGGGTGCAACAAATCCGGCAGCAGAGACGCTGTTCGACTGAAAATCAAACTTGAACCCGTATACATCCCAACCGGCTAAAAGCGAAGTCCCAAATGCATTGGTTGAAAGTGGCATATTCATAGACCCCGAACAAACTCCTTCATAAACTACGCCTCGTTTATCGAATCTGCTGGTTCCCCCATCTACGTGATCCAATGAAGAACCTCCAAAGTAAGTTGCATAACTAAGACCCGTAGCATTGGCAGTTAGTGCTATTAAATAAAAATCATCACTGCCTGCAATAGCTGATTGAAATGCGTTGGCTGTAACCGGCAAATTGGTTGTTCCGGTATGTCCACAGAGGTAAATGTTACGACAATTATCCACTAAAAAGGCTGTTGGCATCATATCGTAGTAAGTAGAATTTGCGCCTAGTGTTGTTTTCCAATTCTGAGTTTGTAAAGAATTATTGAACTGCATAATAAACTGATGCGTACCGGGATTGTTGTAAACACCCGGTGATGGAATTATTGCAGTATAATTTAAACCCATTACATATACATTATTTAAAGGATCAACATCTACGAAATAACCTTGATCGTTCGTAATATCATCTATTAAAAATGTTGAAGCCAACAGTTGAGTACCATTCGTACTAATTTTATACAAGTACCCGTCGGCTTGGCCATTATAACTGTTGTTAAATGAACTCGGTTGTATAAAAAAATTACTGCTTTCAGTTCCACCGGTAACAAATACATTGTTAAAATTATCAGTAGTAATACTCATGGCATTATCATTTCCGGATCCACCGATATAAGTACTCCATGCCATCGCTGTTAAACCGGAATTCATCTTAAACGCAATACCATCTGATAAGCCGCTTAAAGTTGTTTTAAGCGATCCGGAGGTAACCGGAAAATTTGATGAATTAGTACAACTTGCCACTAATATATCACCGTTGCCATCTAAATTAATCTCTCCACGATTAAAATCATCGCCTATAAACCCAATCGTATTTGTTCCATCAGCAGATGAGCCTCCAACATAAGTTGAACTAATTAATGTACTGCCGGTAGGATTTAAAACACTAACCGTAAGGTCTGTTCCACCATTAAAAGTGAGGTCGTATGCACCTGGTGTTGTCGGAAAATTCGTAGACCCGGTATTTCCCAATATGTATAAATTATTGCTATTGTCTGAAATTAAACTACGTGGGTTATCACTTCCCGATCCACCGATATAAGTACCATAGATTTGTTGATTTCCGGTTGGATTATATTTATTAATGGCAAAATCAACCCCCGAATTAAAGGTTAAATCATATGCTCCCGGTGTTGTTGGGAAGCCTATTCCAAAACACTCTCCACCAACAATCAAATCGCCTAATTGATCATAAGTTGCAGTAAAACCAAAAGTCATTCCCGAACTACCGGAGTATGTGCCAATAACCAATACGGGGTCAATAATTAATGTGCTACTGCGATCATAACCATTTGGGAAAGCATATTGAACTACTCCATTTACAAGGCGATATTCGCATGCAACTTCATGACGTAATCCTTGAGCATCCAACTGATAAGCACTCGGAATTGCTTCTAAATAGTCAGTAATCGAAGTTTTAATATGCAATTTCCCTTCGCTTAATGAAATAGCATTCGCCCCTTCATAAACGATTTTGATTTGGTCAGGATTGGCGTTAGGGTGAACAATCCAATCGTATTTTAAATTTGAATTCGCGCCGCTTATTCTTACATCGATTGAAGGATATACATTTTGTTCAAGTAGTGTTTCATAAGCATGAACATTACTCGCCCATTTTGAATAATCTTGACCAATAAAGTAATTGAAGGTTGTTGAAAGTTGTTGTTCAAATGCCCAGGTAACCGCTTTAGACTGATTTACAAAATGCATAAAAACAGCATGACAAGGAATTGGACTGGCCATGGCCTTTTCAACTGTTT
>JAHEYX010000027.1 GCA_023251415.1 Chitinophagales bacterium | reverse complement strand
TACTTAATACAACCAAGCATTTACTGACAATTTTGCCGCTGAGGTTTGAAATGAAGCAATTCCGAATTGCTACTGTGCAATTCCCTAATATGACGCATGCAATGATCTAATTGAATTGATGCAGTCCGGGGTTCGACCATTTCAATTCATTGGTCAAACAATTTGACCAAAGGATATCAAATGAGGTATTCGAGATCTGTATAATTTGACCACGCTCCTACAAAAATAAGAGCGCATTCATCGCTCTCATTCGTTTAAGATGGTAGTTTAGGAAAGGGCTTTTATCAGCGCAAATAACATTCGCGACAACTCATCTGCTAGGAGTAGCATTTTTCTATAGTGATCGGTTGTGATTTGCTTTTCGTCATGCAAAACATCCAAAATCGCAACACACTCAAATACTGAGCCTCTTGCATTAGTAAAATAACTTTTTCGGTCCGCCTTTGAAAACTTGGCTGAGCCTTCTGCAATGTTTAATATAATACTAAAAGAAGCCCTGCTAAATTGGTCTTTGCGGTAATTTACCAGTACCACCGCTTGTGTTAAAGCATTGCAATGCTGGTGAAAATCTTTCGCCTTTTTGTAAACCGTTAAATCTTGGAAATCGAACATCTATCAATCACAACTTTCTTTTCTAGAGCGAGGAGGAGGAGGAGAATGAAGAAAAAATCAGTGTGAGAATTCTTCGCTCTCATTCTCTTTCTCACACTGATTTTTGTACCCGGGACTGGAATCGAACCAGCACATCCTTGCGGACGGCAGATTTTGAGTCTGCTGCGTCTACCAATTCCGCCACCCGGGCAATTTGGTAGTACCGTTTTTGATTAACGGGATGCAAATGTATTTAACTTTTGCTTTATGCGCAACAAATATTTTCGTTGATAATAAAGTAAATGCAATTTTTTTTCAACTTCAGGTGCAACTGCCGCCTCATTAATTCCTTGCAATAACGCCAGAATGTCTTCACTGAGCTGCTTTTCGTGCATTTCAATAGTGGTACTGCAGCTTTGAATGGCGCTGGCATTGTTTTCTGCTTCAGCATCAGCTAAGGCTTCATTTAATTCCATCATTTCCATTAAAAATGCCGGAGGAAGCGCATATTTTTCATCATTCACTACTATTTGCTTCAAATGCAGTAAATAATCCAAGCGCAATTCAGCGTCTTGCAAGGTTGTATAGGCCGAATTTAACTGGGAGGCCAATTCCAACAACTTTTGCTGATCGGCATCGTTAGCTTGTGTGTGATAATCGGGGTGCACTTGACGGCTTAATTGAAAATAACGCTTGCGTAAATCTGCTAAATCAACAGCATAGGCAACCGGTATTCCAAACAACTCAAAATAATTTGTCATAGTAAAGCCAATTCAAATTAATGCAAAAACTTCACAATAATGAACTTGTAGATATCATTGCCATTGACATAAATCATCAAGCCCAATAACAAAGCCATTCCCACATACTGGGCATATTCCAACACCTTTTCATGCGGTTTACGTCCAGTAAGCATTTCATACAAACAGAAAATAACGTGTCCCCCATCCAAAGCCGGAATAGGCAATAAATTCATAATTGCTAATATCAAGGATAGCACCGCGGTGATATTCCAGAATATCTCCCAATGCCATTGATTTGGAAATAAGTTGCCGATTGAAATAAAACCACCTACTGAATCGCTGGCTTTTACTTCGCTTTTACCAAATAAAGAGCGGAACAATTGGTTCAAGCCTTTCATATAGCCGTTCAGCATTTCGAATGATTTGGTTATCCCGGCAGGAATGCATGAAATAATAGAGTATTGTTTGATTTTAAATTCAAACTGATCTAATGGTGAACCTAATCCCACGCCTAATTTGCCGGTTTCTGGAATGATAAATTTGATTGGTTCTATTTTTCCATCTTTATGCTTTACATTAAAAACAGTTTCTTTTGTTTTATGTGTAGCTAAATATGCAATAACATCGTTAACAAAAATTGGTGTTGAATCGTTGATACCAATAACTTCATCGCCTTCTTTAAAACCTGCAGTAGAAGCGAATGAGCTGGCGCCGCCACTAAACTTCTCGATTACAAACTTGTAGCGCACCCCTATAAATCCCTCGCCTTTGCTTTTGCTTAATTGTCCAATAAAACCTTTCGGAACAGCTAAGTTAAAGGTAGAATCGCCGCGTTTAACAGTCAGGTTTTTAGATTCATCCATACCAATGGTAGGAATGATATCGTTAAAATTTTCAACCGTTTTTCCATCAATGGCAGTAATGTGATCGCCACTGCGTAAGCCAATTTTTTGCCCCAAACTATCGGCTACAATACCATATTTAGCAGCACTGTTAGGTAAATACTTTTCACCCCAAACAAATAAAATCATCGAATAAATCAACATCCCTAAAATCAAGTTTACCGTTACTCCGCCTATCATAACTATTAAACGTTGCCAAGCCGGTTTACTTCTAAACTCATCCGGTTTTGCCGGTTGTGCCAAAGTATCCTTGTCCATGTTTTCATCCATCATTCCGGCTATTTGTACATAACCTCCCATCGGAAACCAGCCCAGACCCCATTCGGTATCACCAATTTTCTTTTTGAATACCGAAAATTTTAACACATTAGGTAAAGGAAATAAGAAGTCGAAAAACAAGTAAAAACGATCGACACGTATTTTAAATAAACGTGCAGCCCAGTAGTGGCCAAGCTCGTGCAATGTTACTAATATGGATAAGGCCAATAATAATTGCCCGGCTTTAACTAAAATTTCCATGTGTTACTTTCAATTTTTGCGAACGACAAATGTACCTTTAATTATTAAAAACTTAAGGATTTTAGGATTTTACAACAAAATTGGATGCGCATTGTTTGTTCTATTACCAATGCGCTGTTGAGATTACTGATTGGCTTTAGTGTACTTAAGTAGCTAAGCAACTTTTAATCATTCTGTAATGCATTCTTTTATAAATTTACCCTCACAAAAAACAACAGTTATGAAATCGCTTATCTGTGCTATAGTTCTAACCCTTTGTATTGCTTCAACCCAAGCACAAGTGGTGTTAATGAACGGTTCTATTAAATTAACGGAAGTAAACGAAAGCTCTGCCTTTGACAATGCCACATTGGGCTTAAAACAACCCCTCAACTTGACTTTACCAAAAGCCGATACTGTTAATTTTGAGTTTGATGTGCAGAATTATACCTTAGGTAATCAAACACCGGATGCCGGACAAAAACGTTGCGCTAATTCAGCAAAAGGCCAGCATATTCATTTCATACTTGATAACAAGCCCTACGAAGCCCTCTACAAACCAGCCAACAAAGTGTTTTTAAAACCTGGCAAACATACTTTAATTGCATTTTTATCCCGCAGTTATCACGAGAGTATTAAAACTTCAACTGCTTATGTTGTAAAACAAATTACAGTTGGAACTACTGCAGATACTGCTGTTGACATTACAAAACCAATGTTGGTATACAGTCGTCCGAAGGGCTACTATATTGGCCAAGATACCGGAAGAGTACTCGTTGACTTTTATGTAATTAATACCAAACTATCTCCTAAAGGTAATCGTGTTCGATTAACAGTTAATGGAACGGTATTTATGTTGAGCAATTGGAAACCCTATTTGGTAGAAGGTTTACCTATGGGTGAATCGACTATAAAATTAGAGTTGGTCGACAAAAAAGGCCGAGTAATACCCGGCCCTTATAATGTTGTTGAACGTAAAATAACGTTGGCTGCTGCCGAACCTATTAAAAAACAATAGCTTATTCTTTATTGCATTGCCCTAACATCCAATTGCATTCACGGCTTCCCCAATGCGGATGAATTGTGCTTGCCGGTTTAAATACTTCAAACTTTTTAGCAGCATCTTCTAAAATTGGTTTGGCTTTGTCTTTTCCGCCACCAAACATTTTTGGGGTGTAGAATTTTCCGGTACCTTCTGTTAAGGCGATACGCGGACAAGATGGGTCAATAGTTTTGGCTTTCTCTAACCATTCTCCGGATTGTTTACCGAATTTTGCGCCGCGGCTCATTGGATTAACCATAATGCGAGCACTGCAAATACGAGCACGAATCACATAAATCTCCGCATTGTTTGGTTGCAAAGAGTCGGCTTTTGAAATCATTGCATCGGCTTTATCACACAATACATCTATTAAGTCTTTATCGCTTTGATACACCAAAGAGGCATTGCAAAAAGCGGCATAATAATACGGCAACCATTGATTTTGCTCTTTGGAAGCAATCAATTCAAACTGATTGGCTAATTTTTGAAAATCGTCTTTGGTACGTGCCGTATCTAGTTGAGCCACAAATTTATTCATAGCTGCCATATACCGTTCGCTTTGCGCAAAAAGGGCCGTACTAAAAAGAAATGCTGTAAAGAGGAGAACAATTTTTTTCATTGGAAATATGTTTTGATTAGAATAAAGATAAAAATTATTTCAAACTGTCGTCTACATTTTGCTGACGGCGGTCAACACCAAAACTCATAAAGCAACCAACAAAATAAAAGCGTTTTGCTATTGGATGAATTTCATATTTAGTGCCCGGAGCATAATAGTTGTAGCCATAAACCGGGTTAGCTCCGGTAATGTTTGAAACCCCAACTACAAAAACTGTAAAGGCATTTTTGATACGTGTGAGGTAATTGAAATTCATTCCTAAGGCATGATAATCCGGTGTAACATCTTCTGAATACGATGCGTTGTAAGGGTTGAAGTAATGCCATCCGCTACTGTAGTTATAAGTGATGCCATAGCCAAACATGTACTTAGGGAAAAACTGTTTAAACACAATATTGGCCACATGTGTAGCAGCATAAGAAGGTTGAATCATGTCGGGGAAATTGCCATACCCTTCTTTCGGATAACGTGCTGAATGACGCTTGGTATCGAGGTACGAATACGAAACCCAATAGTCGCAGTTTTTCAACGACTTTTTATCACGGAAAAATAATTCTACTCCTTGTGCATAGCCACGGCCACCATTGGTACTGTCGCTGTACAATAAAGGATAACCCGGAGTGGTTTGTACCAACATTAAGTTTTGGTATTTCTTATAAAAGGCTTCTAAACGCAATACCCGATCATTCGCAATGCGTTGGTAATTGACTACATAATGCGTTGCCTTTTCATAACCCAGACTTGTTTTATACAATAAGTAACTGCGATCCGGTTTTTGATAAAACTCACCATATGCCAATGAAAGTTGTGTTGTATTATTCAACTTATAAGCCACCGAAAGACGTGGAGCTACATTCATTTTATTAATAATAGAACTGTATTCGTAGCGTACACCGGGTTTAGCGGCTAAGCGATTGCTGAAATAGATTTCTCCCTCAGCAAAAACAGCAGCATAATTATCGGTATACTCATTGGTTTTGTTATACGGCAGCAATTGATTGGTGTATTTTACGCGCTCTAAATCATTTTGAAATTCGGCTCCAAAACGAAGTGTACTTAAAAGACTTACATACTTTGTAAATACGGTACGCACTTGCGCAAAATTAGCTTGAGAATGAATATCGGCTTTGTTTAACAAACTGCCTTTATCGGAAACGGAGGCAATATTTATTTTATCAAGATTGTAGGAATATGAAATACCATTATTTACACTCCATGTACCGGAAAGCAAGGTATTTACTGTAAGTATGCCATAGGCAAAGTTGTTTTGTAAACCAAAACTGTTGGTATTGTTGATTACGTCTTTGCGATTAATTCCCAGGTGTGAATTATTACCATAACCATAAAACTTAATCATGCTTTTGCCCCATTTTTTACGTAGGTTATAATCCAGGGTTAAATCATCCGGCATTTTCGAAAAGCTGGCTCCGGTTTGCTTTATTAAACCGTAATACGGTTGTAAATTACTATAGCCCAAGTTAAAGCCCATGGATAGTTTTTTCGGCTCCCAATAATGGTTGTGTCCTATTCCTAAAAACACATCAGATAATGAAAAATTAGTTTCTGTACGATCCGGAAAATCTTTCGATTCCAATATCAAAGCGCTGCTCATTCCTTGCCCATACAAGGATGAATAACCACCACTGCTGAAGGAAGTTCCTTTAAATAAAAAAGGAGAGAACTTGCCACGTTGAGCAATATCCGGAACGGATGAATTGTAGGGGTTACGCACCAACATGCCATCGATAAAAGTTTGCGTTTCACGCCCTTCACCACCACGCACAAACAAGCCTTCTTGATTACCTATTTGTTGTGTACCGGGTAAGGTTTTTAAAGCGCCGCTTACATCGCCTGCACTACCGGCTGTTGTTACTATGTCCAGTGGCGTTAAAACAGTGGCTCGTTTTTTATCCCCTGCATCAAAACTGCCGGCATTAATGGTAACAGCTTTCAATTCACTCACTTGCTCTTTCATATTGATGTTCAGCACAATTGGGGTGCCGTTTGCCGTTTCCTTTTGTTCAAATTTATTGAAACCAACCATGGTTGCAATTACGGTTATTTCACCTTTTTCAGTGGTTTCGAACGAATAGGTACCATCGGCATTGCTAGTTGTTCCGTCATACGAATCTTTAATAAAAATACTCACTCCAGGTAAAGCCGCTTTTCCGTCGGTAACTTTACCGGATATTTTAGTTTGAGCCGAAGCCAAGCTAAATATACTGAAGCTGAAAAGTAAGAGTACAAGTTTTTTCATGGATAAAAATTTTTACAAAAAAAAGAAATTAAAACAACACCCTAGTGCCTGATAACGTCAATGGTAACTGTTTTAAGGCAAACGGTCGTTTTAAGGCGGTAAATTGCATTTTTACAATGCTGCAATCATGCTCTCAAAAAATCGATTTTGCAAAAATACAAGTACAATGGTCGGAAACGCCCTTGTAAACCCATGATTTATAAACCGGAGTGGCATTTTAGTACAACAAAATATACTAAAATTCAGTTACTTTCGTTGTTCCTTTTACTTTAATAGCTTGTATTATGATGTGTTCCTTTCGAAACCGATGCTTATTGGTATTGGCGCTGTTTCAACTTACTATTCAATCAGTATTGGCTCAAGGTATTGCCGTTGGGCAATGGCGCACGCATACCGCCATGCAAGATGTAATTGCTATTAGTGATGCCGGAGATCGCATCTATACCGCTACGCATACTTCATTGTTTTCAGTAATGAAGGAAGATCACAGCATCCAACGTTTCACTAAAGCAACCGGACTAAGCGATGTTGCAGTAGCTGCAATAGATTTTAATGCTAAAGCTCAAGTATTGGTAATTGCCTATCAAAACAGCAATATCGATTTGCTTTACCCTGATGGTCACATTGTTAATGTTTCGGATATCAAACGTAAAAACATTCCGGGTAATAAATCTATTAATCAAATTTTTAATAGCGGCTCGTATTGCTACTTAGCCTGCGGTTTCGGAATTGTAGTACTTGATTTACAAAAACTGGAAATAAAAGATACTTATATCATTGGCAAAAACGGCCAAAGCACTAATGTAAAGCACGTTGCAATTAATGGAAGCCAAATAATGGCCAACACTGCTGATGGTATTGCCGTTGCCAATTATTCGAATCAGAACTTGGCCAATTATGCGTTTTGGACTTATTGGGACAGTACAACGAATAAATTACCGCTTTTACATGCGGATCAGATTGCTGCTTTTAACGGCGCTTGTTATGCAGCGTTCAAAAATCAAGTTGGCGAATTGCGAATTCCGGGCTATAAATATGACACCACCTATGTTTCTACAAGTGGTTGGTCTGTTAAAAGTATTTCATCGAATAGCGAACACTTAATCATCAATGAAAAAAAAGGCGCCGATTCTAGTCGTTTAGTGTTTATCAATAAAACCGGAAAAGTAGTGAAGCGTGTTTTCAATCGGCAATTTTTAAATAATTTGGTTGCGGTAAGTGAGGACTTGACCACTAAAGAGCTGTGGTGCGCGAATGCTATTGGCGGTTTGGTTTATTCAAAAAACAGTGTGTGTGAATTTATTGTGCCCAATGCTCCATTAAACAACAACGCATATGATTTAGAAGAAAAAAACGGAACCATTTGGGTAGCTGCAGGCAGTGTAGATAATAACTATTCGGTTTACCTGTATAATCCTGATGGGTTTTATTCTTTTGGATATGAAAATTGGTATACGTATGACCGTTATTCCTATCCTGCACTGGCTAATGTTTTGGATATGATATGTGTAGCCATTGATAATGATAATCATGTTTATTTAGGCTCTTTCGGTAAGGGTTTGGTGGAATTAAAAGATGGTCAAGTAACGCAGCATACCGATGATGTTGGATTGCAGCCCATGCCCGGTGATGTGAACAGTTACCGCGTAACAGATACAAAACTGGACGCCAGTGGTAACTTATGGATGTCGAATTATGGAGCAGCACAACCTTTGGTTCTTAAAAAAGCTGATGGCACTGTGGTTCGATTCAATAACCCGTATGGCATTACACAGTTGGGGAAAATGATTATCGACAACATAGGCCAATTGTGGATCATTGCGGCCGGAAGTACCGGTGGTGTTATTGTATATAATCCGGGCACTGACTTAACTTCAACAGCTGATGACCATTACCGTTTGCTGCAAAAGGGAGGTGGAGTTGGCAACTTACCGGATACGCGTGTAACATCTCTTGCACTTGATAAAGATGGTTCGGTTTGGGTAGGCACTGCAGCCGGTGTTGGAATATTTTATGATCCGGCTAGTATAATCGAACAAGGAGAAGCACAGCAGATAATTGTTTCGAAAGACTCTATCAATGCCTACTTGCTTTCATCCGAAGTATTGAATGATATTCAAATTGACGGTGCCGGAAGAAAATGGTTCGCCACTTCACACGGCGTCTATTTAATTGCTGCTGACGGTTTATCCGAAATTTGTCACTTCGATGAAGAAAACAGCCCTTTGCTTTCGAACAATGTATTTTCAATAGCTATTCAAAGCAAAAGCGGTGAAGTGTTTTTTGGAACGCAACGCGGTATCTGTTCGTTCAAAAGTACTGCTACTGCAGGTGGTGAAAAAAACGAGTCTGTTTTAGTTTATCCAAATCCGGTGCCTCATAATTACAATGGCATGATTGCTATTAATGGTTTGGTTGAAAACGCTTTCGTGAAAATTACGGATATAAACGGTACGCTAATTTACAGCACCAAGGCCTTAGGTGGACAAGCTGTTTGGGATGGAAAAAATTTAAGTGGCGAAAAAACTGCCAGTGGGGTTTATCTGGTTTTTGCAACCAACAGCAGTGGATCTGAAACTATTGTTTCGAAGTTGCTTTATGAAAAATAACCTGTAGCCTTATTGTTTAAGGAATGATTTGATAGCCGTTTTACCGGTAACATCACAAAGTTTTAACCAATAAACTCCGGGACTTAAGTCTGCAATGCTTATTTGCAGTGGTTGAATGCTTAAGGCATTATCGCTAATTGTTTTTTGAATGCGTCCAATAGCATCTATTACTTGTATAGATTGCAACTGAACATTGGTTTGTAATTGTATCGTTAAAACCGTTGAGCTCGGAACCGGATAAATGTTAATTACATTATTGCTAACACTGTTTTTTACAATTGAGTTGATAACAAGTGTATCATATCCTAACAAACTTACACCACCACAATAATTACCCAGCACCACTTGTAAGGTATCGCTGTTTGTTAATTTGCCGGTACATACACTAGCTCGGATACCTACAGTTAATCCCGAAAAACGATAATCCGCTAATTGATAAGTGCCACTACCGTCAGAAGCAATATGATCATAAACCTGTATGTGACCTTCTTCATTTCCGACTAATAATTGCCAAGCATTTCCGGATGTTAGTTTAGTGAAATGTGGTGCTGAATAACCGGTTATATTTCCGTTTTCACGCACATCTACGCCGCCTAAATTGGCCGTAACAAATGTAAATACCGGAGCTGTTGTTGTTCCGGTGTTTTGATAATAATTAATATTGCCGAATTTCTCTCCGATTACTAAATCCAATAGGCCATCCCCATTCAAATCAATTAGTTGAGGAGTGGCCATATCTCCAACATCAATTGTTTGGTAATTGGTTTGTGTTAGTGTAAAATTTCCGGCGCCGGTATTGGTGAAGAGATTCAATTTACCATCAGTGGTGCCGGCAATCATATCCGAATCACCGTCATTGTCGATATCACCAAAACCGGGTATCAAGCCTTTTAATCCCAATTGCGAAAGGTTGTTCCAATCTTTACTAACTAATGTAAATGCCGGAGCGCTTGCACTCCCGGTATTTTGATAATAGGCCAGTTGCGCTTTATAATTTCCGTTTGAAGCATAATATCCGGCATTTCCGATTACTAAATCTTGTAAGCCATCTTGGTTTAAGTCGATTAAAGCAGGATACGCTCCTTCGCCCACTTCTATCATTTGATCAATGAGAAAGGAATCTGATTGGAAGCTGAATTGAGCAGCAGTAGCCGTTCCGGTGTTTTTATAATACCATGAACAGAAATAATTTTCTGACCCAAAAGCTAAATTTGGAGCGCCGAGCAGGTCGGTTAAACCATCATTATCAACGTCTAAAAAATAGGAGGCCGGAAACAATTCGCAATTCATGGCAACACTGTTAGAAGGGAAAACAGTGTCTTGTGCAGTAATTACTGCCAGTGCAGTGTCGCCGCCATTGTAAAGCATATTAAAATAACCGTATGATACATTGCCTTTTAAACAATCCTTATCCCCATCACCATCCATATCGAAGGCGGCCAGTGTATTGCCGCTGTGTTTAAGTCCTTTCGGGTCGCCCAACTCAGGTGCTGCCAAGGCCGGTACACAAGGGTAGTTTAAGATAACCGAACGGTAATTGGCGTCAAACACTTTTCCCCAACAAAATTTATCCAATAAAAACGTTAAGGAATCGGTGGCACACGAACCCATTTGTTCGACTTGCTGACCGGTATAATACCAAATATTACTGCCGTTGCCATCAAACGTGAGTATGTCTAAATCGCCATCTTTATCAATATCGTCAATAGCCGGAATATCGATACTGGTATTGCCTACATTACCATGTGTTCCGCCAATGAGGTGGTATTGTAACGCGCTTGAAATAAGTTGGTAGCTGAGTTGATTTCCTGTTCTTACACCTTTATACAGTTTGATACTTCCCGGAATAGCATAGGTAAAGATATCTCCTTCGCCATCACAATTATAATCACGAACCAGTACCCAATTCGAAAGGTCTTTCGGAAATACACTTTCGTATTGCGGCGCATATTGATAACGTACATTACCAAAAGATCCGGTATTTAAAAACGTTCGAACTTGATTCGATGATCGATCATACACAAACAAATCGGGTAATGCATCTTGATTAAGATTAATGGGTGAATATTGCGGATTATTGAACCCGCCAACAAAAGGGAAATTCAGCGTGTCTAGATACTGAATAACCGGAACCGCATCCATGCGTTTGTAGATAAATCGGGTTTGTGCATGCAGCACATTACAAAGCAACACTATACTTATAGCAATGGCTATCGATTTCATAAAAGCAGGAAAATGCATGTTTAAAATTACATATAAACTACCAAAGGCCAAAGCCTAAATTAAGCCTCCTGAATAGACTTGGTTCGTTGTCTGTTTCGTACGTCTTGAATAATCAATAAGGCTATGATCCAATAGAAAAATGGTCCAACTTTTACGGCTTCAATTAAATCGCTGAGGGTATTGTCGAATAAAATAACGACAAACGCCACCAACAAACCCAAAACGATATTCTTTTCCGTTTTATCGGTTGTTTGTAAATAGATGCGCTGACCGGCTATCAGCACATAGGCAATAAACGCAATAAACAAAAGCAAGCCCGGAAGACCTTGTTCTACCATCATAAACAATAAATAGTTGTGAACCGTGCTGTGCTCGAAATTGCGACTTACATAAGTAGTAAACAGCGAAACCGCATAATGCCTGTAGTTGGCAACAAAACCTCCTTGACCAAAGCCGGTAAGCGGTTTTACCTTTACCATTTCGGCGGCTGCAACCCAACGATATAAGCGTTCGGCGCTGCTCACATCGTTTAAGGTTTGGGTTGACTCTAAATGGTCTGATAAATTACTGTGGTATATCGTTTTTTTAAAATCAGGAGCATAACTTAAATAACGATTTTCGTAACTCAAGTAAGCCACCACTATTACTAATCCGACACCACATCCCAACAATACCGGTTTAATTAAACGCCATTTAAAAACATAATAAGCCCCCAATGCAACACCCACTGCCAGCCAGCAGGTACGTGTGTACGAGAAGAAAATGGCGGCTAAAAAAATCAGTTTCGAAACATTTAAAAGTATGCGTTTTAAATCACCCGGTTTATACCAAGAGGCAGCAACAAATAATAATGGAAAAAAAATCGAAACAATACAGGCATAATCAACGTGATTGCGATAAAATGGTGCCGGCATGTGATTCGAGCTCTCAAAACTGAATCCATGCATGGCATGACGTATCATGGTCCATCCTATTGTAAACAGCAAGGGATAAAACACACACCAAAAAGCTAATTTAAATTTTTTAACATCGGTTACAACAATAAAAGTGGCCACCAGAAAAGCCGCTATATACCACGTTTTAGCTAAGATGTATTTTAATGAAATTAATGGAACAGTAGAATAAATAAAAACAACAACGTACCAGATAAACTGAAACAATATAAACTGTACAAAAGGATGTTTAAAATAAACCAAGTTCTTTTTCCCTTTAGATAAATAATAAATAACTGTAGCCATTAAAAGGGATAGCATTAAAGGCTCGGCGGGGATATCGCTACTTAAGCTGCCGAATTCTATTTCCAAACAAATGGGCAGCGTAAAAAACATTACATAGTACAAAATAGAAAAATCATAAACGGCTAACCATGCTCCGGCAAGCAACAACGGACTTAATGCTAAAGGCCAACTTTCGAGATAGAAGCCGGTTAAACAAAGTGCTAAACTGCACAATGCAGCAACCCATAACCAAACGAGTGATGGTTTTTGAAGCGATGCAAATGGCAGTTGATTCATTCTTATACCAATTGCGATTTAACTTGCATGTATTTTTCGCGAATCATTAAAACGATTACACTAACCGAAAAAGTGATTAACAATGATGACACTACAATTAACCAACGTATCGGTTTCGTTTTCTTTTCTGCAGCATATGCCGGTTCAATAATATTAAGTGTAGTAAATTCATTTCCGGCAGCGGCTGCATATTGCTCGTATAATTTACTCAAGGTGGTTAATTCTTTTACTGCTGCTTTCTTTTGCAATTCGAATGTATTAATCAAATCGGCGCCGCCATTGCCTTTACGCAACCAAATTAAAGTATCAGTTATTTGTTGCAATTGAGCCCGTTTTTCTTCCATGTTCTTTTTCATTAGCTCAATTCCTTTTTGATTTTGCGTGGTAAAAAAGGTTTTATTGATATTATCAACCGTTACAACAATATCATTCGCAATATCGGCGGCCAATTTAGGGTCAGTATCAAAAATTGTAACTTCAATAGCTCCTAATTCATTGCGCATCATACTGCTGTTTTCTTTAAATTCTTCAGCTACTTTGGTATGAAAGAACTTGCTTGAAGGATCTATTTTATAATGCTCGGCTAAATGATATTTATTGACAATATAGCCATTGATGTTACCTGATTTACAAATTTGCAATACGCGGTCTACATCCTTTTCCGAACCAAAGTATTCTAAGGGTAAATTACCGGCTTGTTCACGAAACAAATTCTGACGATCATTCATTGCAGGGTTTGCTGCATAGAAAAATGCGGTTGATTTATAGTAATTGGGCATAATTAACGCCACAATGGAAGACGCTACTAATGCTACTGCACATATAATACCTAATACAACTTTATACCTGAATATTACTTTAAAAACATCCAGCAAATTTAATTGAGATTCCATTACGAATTGGGATAGGGTTTTAGGTTAAAGGAACGCAAAAGTAATGAAATAAGTGTTTCCAAAACCCATAAAAGCACAATTCCATTAGTTTGGGACAGCAGTATAACGCTCTAAATAACGCACCCCATTTGCATAATCCGGGGTAACACGTTCCCAAACTTGTTGGTCGGCGGTATTGGTTTGTATCGTTAAATACCTTTCACAGTTCTGAGCACAGCCCGCTTGTAGATAAATAACCCGCTGTACCAGCGGGTCACTACTGATATCGGTTGCCTGTATAGGGTTTATTGCTGTGCCTGTATAAGTAGATTGCCAATGCAAGCTGTTTGGTTCTCCGGAACTAAAACTCCATGTGCCGCAATTCGCCTCACTGCTGATTGTATTCGTTTGTCCTTGATCGGTTATTTGAATTTTCTCATATCGCACAATTTTCCAATTGCTTTTTAACAAGCGATTGAACCAATTCGTTCGTGCAGTATCGCTTTTAGTACAAGCTATCAGTAGCGTACTCAGCAGCAGTGCAAAACTGACCAAAACAGCAGTGTAATTTTTTAGGTAAGAATGCATACTTAGGGTGTTGCTTTGGTTTGAATGGGAAGCTGATCTTGGTGTCGCAAAAAACGAATCAAACTTTGCAGCTCAATACTTAGTTGCAATGACAAATGCATGCCACTTAAATCACTTAATGGCAAATAGTAGTTTTCATTTCCGGGCAATGAAGGCGCCAGCCATTGTGCAAAATTTTTAGGAAAAAGCCGAGTGGTAGCGGCCGGTAAATCGGTATCCGCTAATCCTGTGGCGTTGGATGGTCGAATTAAGGGTAATGTGAATGTTCCGTATAATTTTACAAAATGATAGCGATAACCAGCAGTTACACCAACGTTTAACGCTGAGAAATGCGATTGGTAAATACCGTGTAAATGGTTTTCTGCTCCATAGCTTACCGTTCCATTTGGATAGATGGTGCTGCTTTTCAATACGGCGTTACGAAGCAACAATTCAGAGCTGTAAGCTATCACCAATTTACGGTAGTAATGCTTGCCTATATCGAAGCGAAGGCGTTGGTCGTTATAATTTAGTTGAAACTGTGCTTTATCGGCATTGTAATAGGTATACAAGCGCTCTTGATGACTTTTGGTAAATCCATAATCCACATTCAACCATAAACCGGAATGAAAGCCGCTGTAATAAGCCCCGCCAATTTGTACTGCCGGATTTTGAAGTACATTATCAAAAGCGAGTAATGCGCCATCGGCAGTTCCGTAATAGGTATTAAACGAAGTTGCCCATTCCTTCCATCCCGACTGACGAGTGGTGGCAATGCTGTATGCTCCGCCAACTTGTATGGTAAACAAGGATTGTGCTTGCGTTTTAAGCCCTATCAACACCAAAAATAAAACGATAATTTTTGCATTCATTGAATCAAAGTTAATTAGAAGCTTTCTACTTTTTCTACCCCAATTTGCGCAAGGAATATATCTTTGACGCAAAATAATATCATGAAAATACTAATAACCGGCGCCACGGGATTAGCCGGAGCCGAAGCCGTACGTGAAGCAATAAAAGACGATAAAATAACAAGTATCGTTGCATTGGTGCGCCGCCCATTAACCTTGCAACACCCTAAATTGCAGGTAGTTTTGCACCAAGATTATTTAGATTATACCGGCTTAGAATCTTTGTTTGCAAGCTGCGACGCCTGTTTGTGGTGCTTAGGCATATCGCAAACACAAGTGACTAAAGCCGAATACGAAGTTATTACTTACGACTATACCATTGCTGCAGCAAAAGCTATGCAAGCCGCAAATCCAACTATGACATTTGTGTTTTTAAGTGGCGCCGGTGCTGATTCGACCGAACAAAGTAAAACCATCTTCGCTCGTGTAAAAGGAAAGGCAGAAAACAGCTTAATCAAAATGAATTGGAAGAAGTTGTATATCGTTCGGCCTGCCGGCATCCGCCCAATTAACAAAAATCCGAATGCCGCTTTTGCAAATAAAATAGCCGCTCCTTTACTTCCGATAATCGAGCTAATTGCTCCGCAGCATGTAATCAGCTCGGTTCAATTAGCAAAAGCCATGTTACGTATTGCTGTTACTGGTAACTCACAGCAAATTATCGAAAACGTGACGTTAAAAGCATTGGGAAAATAATTACTCTTTTTCCCACTTCATCAAACGCGTGTGAGTAGCTGTTTGAGTTTTTACAAGATACAATCCGCTACTCCAGGCTGTTGTGTTGATGGATTGATTATTCGATGGTTCAAGAATAGAACGGTAAATTATTTGCCCTAATGCGTTTTGCACTTCAACTAACGCTTTTACATTCAAATTGAAATGCAATTGGTTCGTTCCTGGATTTGGATAAATGGTCCAAGGGCTTTCCACTAGTGATTCTATTCCGATATAATTAAACAAAATACAATCAGAAGTATCCACACAA